>CAZKSK010000011.1:0-18818 GCA_964555225.1 uncultured Bacteroides sp. | reverse complement strand
CCTTTAGCTGCTGCACACTTTCTTTTAGGACGATATTACCTACATCGCCGGCTCTGCATACTTTCTTCATGCTTTTATATCCGATGTATGACAGTTGAAGTACATACTCTTTTCCTTTGGGGGCAGGCAATTCAAATTTACCATCAGGACCGGTTATTGTTCCTGATATTTGGGTAGAATCAGTTTCGGACAATAAAACACAAGTTATCCCCGGTAATGTTTTTTGTTCTTCGTCCAGTACTGTCCCCGTTATTTTCTGTGCAAACGCCACATTCAAAGAACACACAAAAACCGTTACATCCATTATCAATCTTTTTACTCTCATAAAATGTTTTTGTTATGAATTTTTCATTCTTTTTAAAAAGAGACAAAAATTCATACAAAACGTTGCAGGAGAATACCGAAAAATCAGCTATATTTTTGGTAAGAAAGGAGATACCAGACACTTTACATGTTATGAGACAGACCGTTATAAAAAATGGCTGATTCGATGAAGAACCAGCCATTTGCATTCACAATATAAATCAATTAAAATTGAAAGAAATTTTTCGCGTTATTATAAGAGATATCCTCCACCATCTGATTTACTCTTTCAATTTCAGAGTAAGGAATTTCTCCGTTTTCGATATCGTTACCCAGCAAATTGCAGAGAGTACGACGGAAATATTCGTGACGAGGGTAGGACAGGAATGAACGGGAGTCTGTCAACATACCGACAAAACGGCTCAACAAACCGAGAACAGACAATGCATTCATTTGTTTCTCCATACCGTTCTTTTGATCGAGGAACCACCAGCCCGAACCAAACTGAATCTTTCCCGGAACAGAACCGTCCTGGAAGTTTCCAATCATAGTTGCGATGACTTCGTTGGCACAAGGATTCAAGTTATAGATAATTGTTTTAGCCAATTTATCCTGAGAATTCAGCTTATCAAAGAATTTGCTCATTGTCTTGGCCGTATTGAATTCGCCGATGGAATCGAAACCGGTATCAGGTCCCAGAAGCTTAAACATCTTGCTGTTATTATCACGAATAGCACCGTAATGGAACTGCTGTGTCCAGTTGGTTTCGGCATCCATGACTCCGAATTCAATCATCATGGCACTCTTGTATTTGCTGATTTCTTCAGCCGTCAATGCTTTGCCTCCGTATACCTTATTGAATATGGCATTGATTTCGGCATCGGTATAATCATCGGCATAGAATTCCTCTATTCCATGATCACTCAGTTTACAGCCTTGCTCTGCAAAGAATTCATGACGTTTGCGAAGAGCTGCGATAACATCCTGAAATGAACTGATTGCAACACCGCTCACTTCACTCAATTTCTCGATATAAGCACGGAAATTAGCCGGATTTTCTACAGCCATAGCCTTATCCGGACGCCAAGCCGGCAACATCTTGATTTCAAAACCGCTCTCACGTGTTTTGATATGGTATTCCAAAGAATCTATAGGATCATCGGTAGTACAAACAACTTCTACATGATAACGACGCATCATGCCACGTGCCGAATACTCCGGTTTCTGAAGAAGTTCGTTACACTCGTCATAAATTTCGCGAGCCGTTTTCGGATTCAGAATCTTAGTAATGCCGAATGCTGTCTTGAGTTCGAGATGAGTCCAATGGTAGAGCGGGTTACGCAATGTATAAGGAACCGTTTCCGCCCATTTCTCAAATTTTTCCCAATCGGAAGTATCGTTCCCCGTACAGAAACGTTCATCGATTCCATTCGTACGCATGGCACGCCACTTATAATGATCGCCACCCAACCAGATTTCAGTTAATGATCTGAATTTATGATCTTCGGCCACCATTTTAGGAATCAAATGACAATGGTAGTCAATAATCGGCATTTTTTTTGCATGCTCGTGATAGAGCTTTTGAGCAACTTCCGTTTCCAACAAAAAGTTCTCATCCATAAAGTTTTTCATTGTAAAAGTGTTTTTATTATTATATATAAATATGGTTTTAACTTTCAAAACATGTCCGATAACATAGTTTTAATTTTTATTATCGTTATCGAACACGAAAATACGCAAAATATTTGTTTTAGCCAAACAACTTACGTATATTTGTCAATGAATTTAATATTTTTAGACAATATGGGTCAGAAAATAACTAATATGTACTATGGAAAATAAGCAATACACCATTAAGGACATTGCAAAGATGGCCGGTGTTTCAGCGGGAACGGTCGATAGGGTTCTGCACAACCGAGGAGAAGTCTCCGAATCGAGCAAAATCAAAATACAGAAAATATTAAATGAAATAGATTACCAGCCCAATATGTTTGCCATAGGACTGGCAGGCAAAAAGAAATATAATATTGTTTGCCTGATTCCCGAATATGAAGATGACAGTTATTGGCATTCGGTAGATCAAGGCATTTTACGAGCCGCTCAGGAAATGAAACCGTTCAATGTAAACATCAGTCACATGTTCTACCGGCATTCCGATCGGTTATCATATAAAGATGTATGTGAAAAGGTGAAACAAACTCCAAAAGACGGTGTGCTGATAGCTCCGAATTTCAGAGAAGACACGTTGGTCCTGGCTCAACACCTCCGGGAAAATGAAATTCCTTTTGCTTATATCGATGTGGATATAGAGGGGTCAGATGAAACGATCTATATCGGTCAGGACTCGCACCAAAGCGGATATATAGCCGGTAAGATTTTGATGCGCACCTATACGCGGGATAAGGAAATTGTTTTATTTCTGAACGATTATAAAAAGAATTCATGCGAAGTGCAAATGCAACGCCGGTTGGAAGGCTTCATGGATTATGTGAGCCAATGGTGTGATCACTCCAATATCTATGAAGTGCTTTTGGATAGCGAGGAGAATATATCAAATTCACTTGATGCTTTCTTTTCATCGCATCCGCAAATCAGTATGGGCATTGTCTTTAATTCCAAAATATATCAGATAGGGCACTATCTGAAAGAAAAGGGACTGAAAATTCCGCAATTCATCGGGTATGACCTGCTGTCACAAAACGTAGATCTGATGAAAGAAGGATATATCTCGTATCTCATCGGTCAACGCCCCGGATTGCAGGGATACAGTGGAGTGAAGGAACTGGCCAACAAAATTGTTTTCAAGCGTGAAGTAAAATCGGTGAAATATATGCCGATAGATATTCTGATGAAAGAAAACATAGATTATTACGTAGAAATCGAATAACACTTTATATAATTTTAATAATCAAAAAAATGAAACCATTAAACAAGCAAACAGCGCAAAAGCGCCAATTTCCTGAAAGAGTGATCCAGTTCGGTGAAGGTAATTTCCTTCGCGCATTTATAGACTGGATTATTTGGAATATGGATAATAAGGCTGATTTCAATAGCAGTGTAGTCGTTGTACAACCTATTGAAAAAGGTATGATCGATATGTTGAACAAGCAGGATGATTTGTATCATGTGAACCTTCGCGGCAAAATAAACGGAGAGACGATTGATTCCTATGAAATGATCGATGTCATAAGCAGGGCTTTGAATCCGTATTCACAAAACGACGAATTCATGAAACTTGCCGAACAACCGGAAATCCGTTTTGTAATATCCAATACAACAGAAGCCGGCATCGCATATGACCCGTCTTGCAAATTGACAGACAAACCGGCTTCTTCTTATCCCGGCAAATTGACTCAATTGCTGTATCATCGTTTCAAGACATTCAACGGCGACAAGACGAAAGGTTTGATCATATTCCCTTGTGAATTGATCTTCCTGAACGGTCACAAGCTGAAAGAAGTAATCTACCAGTACATCGACTTGTGGAATCTGGGTGAAGACTTCAAGACATGGTTCACCGACAGCTGCGGAGTATATGCAACATTGGTAGACCGCATCGTACCGGGATTCCCTCGTGACAGAATAGCTGATATTCAAAAGAGCTTGGATTATGAGGATAACATGGTTGTTCAGGGCGAAGCTTTCCATCTTTGGGTTATTGAAGCTCCAAAAAGCGTTGAAAAAGAATTTCCTGCAGACAAGGCAGGATTACATGTTTTGTTCGTAGATTCCGAAGAGCCGTATCATGCACGTAAGGTTACCTTGCTGAACGGTCCTCACACGGTGCTTTCTCCGGTGGCTTATCTGAGCGGCGTAAATATCGTTCGTGATGCCTGCCAGCATCCGGTTATCGGAGAATTCATCCACAAAGTAATGTTCGACGAATTAATGCAGACGGTGGACTTGCCAAAGGCAGATATGGAGAAATTCGCAGCCGATGTGGTAGAGCGTTTCGAAAATCCGTTTGTGGATCATCAGGTAACCAGCATCATGCTGAACTCATTCCCTAAATTCGAGACCCGCGATTTACCCGGATTGAAGAAATATCTGAAACTGAACGGTAAATTACCTGCAGGCATTGTTCTCGGATTGGCTGCAATCATCACATATTACAAAGGCGGAACCCGTGCAGACGGTGCAGAAATAAAGCCTAATGATTCTCAGGAAATCATGGATTTACTGAATGAATTGTGGGCTACAAACGATACGGAAAAGGTTACAAAAGGCGTACTTGCCGCTACCCAGATTTGGGGTGAAGACCTGAATAATATTCCGGGGCTTACAGCAACTGTAAAGGCAAATTTGGATTCTATTCAAACCAAAGGTATGCTGGAAACCGTAAAAAATATCTTATAATCTCATTTGAAGAACCACTTGAAAGCTTCTTGCATCTTTGTGTGCAGGAAGCTTTTTTATTGCATGCTTGGCTCTTTCGGCAGAAAAGAGTACTTTTGCACTTGAGATGGAAAAAGATTATCAGCATATATTTATGGACTTGGACGGTACACTTACCGATCCGTTCTACGGCATCACAAAGTCCGTGCAATACGCCTTAAAAAAATTCGGGATAGAAGTAACAGATTTAAAAGAATTTTCTCCGTTCATCGGACCACCTTTGATGGATTCATTTCAAGAATTCTATCATTTCACAAAAGAACAGGCGAAACAGGCTTGCGCTTATTATACCGAACGATTCGTAGATGTAGGGTGGTGCGAAAACGAAGTTTTTCCGGGCATTGAAGCTTTTCTAAAAGAACAAAAGGGAAAAGGGCGGGAACTATACGTAGCAACGACCAAACCGGGTCCTCTTGCCGAGATGATTCTGAAACATTTCGACTTGCTCCAATACTTCACATTTATCGGTGGTGATACGATGGAACATACCCGCTCATCCAAAGCGGAAATTATCCGATATATCATCCGAAATACCGGCATTACCGACACGGATCGTATCGTTATGATCGGTGATCGTAAATTTGACGTTGCAGGAGCAAAGTCCGTAGGCCTCGATTCCATCGGAGTTCTATACGGTTACGGAAGCAAACAGGAAATGGAAGAATACGCACCGACTTATCTAGTGGAAACTATAGGAGACTTAAAATCCCTGTTTTCATAAGAAACATACGATGAAAGCATAAAAAAAGACCGGCCAAAATAAATCCGGCCGATCTCTCTTCACAAATTATAAAATATATTTTATTATTAATAAGCAAACAATGGATAATCTTTCATTGTTTTATTGACTGTTGCACGCACATCAGCTATAATAGCTTCGTCATTTACATTGTTGAGAACAGTTTCAATCAATTCGGCAATCTTTTCCATGAACGGTTCCTTGGCACCACGTGTTGTAATGGCAGGTGTTCCTAAGCGAATGCCACTTGTCTGGAAAGCAGAACGGGAATCAAACGGAACCATATTCTTATTAACGGTAATATCGGCAGCAACCAATGCCTTTTCAGCTACCTTTCCTGTTAGATCAGGATATTTGCTGCGAAGATCTACCAACATGGAATGGTTATCCGTTCCGCCTGAAACAATGGTAAAGCCACGTTTCATCAAAGCTTCCGCCAAAACTTTTGCATTTTTCTGAACCTGTGTCTGATATTCCTTGAACTCGGGTTGAAGAGCTTCACCGAAAGCAACTGCCTTTGCAGCGATAACATGTTCCAACGGACCTCCCTGAACTCCCGGGAATACAGCGGAATCAAGCAATTGAGACATCATTTTGATTTCTCCCTTCGGAGTTTTCTTTCCCCATGGATTAGGAAAATCTTTTCCAATTAAAATCACACCGCCACGAGGACCACGCAAAGTCTTGTGAGTGGTAGAAGTAACAATATGGGCATATTTTAACGGATTATCAAGTAATCCGGCTGCTATCAAACCTGCAGGATGAGCCATATCCACCATAAAAATGGCGCCGACTTTATCTGCAATCTCTCTCATACGTTTGTAATCCCATTCACGACTATAGGCAGAACCACCGCCAATAATCATTTTAGGATGTTCACGCAATGCAATTTCCTCCATTTCATCGTAATTCACACGGCCTGTTTTCTGGTCAAGATTGTATTCATGAGGCTCATAAATAATACCGGAAGTATTAACCAAAGAACCATGACTGAGATGACCGCCGTGAGCAAGATTCAACCCCATAAACTTATCACCGGGCTGTAATACTGCCAAGAATACGGAAGCATTGGCCTGAGCACCGGAATGCGGCTGAACATTCACCCATTCCGCTCCGAATAATTGTTTCAAGCGTTCAATGGCAAGACGTTCGGATTCATCAACAACTTCACAACCTCCATAATAACGTTTTCCCGGATAACCTTCAGCATATTTGTTAGTCAGATAAGAACCCATAGCTTCCATCACTTGGTCGCTAACAAAATTTTCGGATGCAATCAATTCAATGCCTTTCAGCTGACGCTGGTGTTCTTTTTCGATGATATCGAAAATTACATTGTCTCTTTTCATTTCTATAATGAGTATTAGTTATAGTTTTTACTAATTGAGTTGCAAAATTAAACATTCTATTACGATACAGCAACTTTTAGTTTACTTATTTTTCTTTTTCTCCACACTCCAGCCGAATTTCCCTATCTTATCACCCAAGTGATAATATCCGCCATGGAGGTAGACCAACGGATTGCTGAGAGCCAAATCCCACTTGCCTGTTTCAGGATCGAGATATTTCTCATCGGCACGAACATTCAGTACCTCGGCAATGAACATATCATGCGACCCCAATGACATGATCTCCTTCACACGACATTCTATGCACAAAGGAGATTCTTCTATTGTCGGTGCGCTTACCATACTTGCCTTGCCGGGAGTAAGGTTCATTTCCTTGAATTTGTCATAATTCCGTCCGCTGCGAACTCCACACCAGTCGGTTGCGTATGCCATATCTACTGTGGTCAGATTAAGTACGAATTCCATGTTCTTCTTGATAATCTCATAAGAATGACGCTCCGGGCGAACCGAGATATAACACATGGGAGGTTCCGAACAAATCGTTCCGGTCCAAGCAACCGTAAATACATTCCACTCTTCGGGAGTACTCCCGCACGTAACCAGCAATGCAGGCAACGGATAAATTAAGGTTCCGGGTTTCCAGTCTTGTTTCATTTCACTAAGATTACGTTTTCCATAAGAACTTCCTTTTCACAATAATGACATACCAATACGCCTTTTTCCTTATCCGCCACACGAAACCATGTTTTCATAGGTTCGTTATTGGTAATGCATTTGGGATTCTGACATTTCACAATACCTTTCAACTCATCGGGAATCAAAACGGGACGTTTTTCCACTACTTCATAATCCCGGATGATATTGATTACCGCATTGGGAGCAACAACACTCAAACGACTGATTTCTTCATCCGTAAATTCCTTATCGGCAACCTTGATGATGCCTTTATGGCCCAATTTCTTACTTTGTAGATTAAAACCGATCGTTATATTATTGCTCATTTTTTCCAGTCCTAACAAACTCACTACCTTAAATAATTTGTTGCTAGGTATATGATCCAGTACAACGCCGTTTTTCAATGCGGCAACTTGTAATGCTTGTTTATTTTCGCTCATAATATTCAAAATTATTTATCATTGACAACCTCTTCCAAAGTGATGCCCAATGCATCACAAATTATCGCTTCACGGGCAAACAAGCCGTTTCCAGCCTGCTGTATGAAGTATGCATGCGGATTATCATCTACATCATAAGCGATTTCATTAACCCGAGGTAACGGATGGAGTATCTTCATATTAGGTTTTGCCTTTGACAACATATCATTTCTCAAAATATATATGTTCTTCACTTTTTCATATTCCATAAGATCCGTGAAACGTTCTCTCTGAACTCGGGTCATATAAAGAATATCAGCTCCGGCAATTACATCTTCATTAAAATCCGTATATTCCTTATATCTGATTCCGTGTTTATCGCAATAAACCTTGTATTCATCCGGCATGCGGAGTTCTTCGGGTGCGATAAAATAAAAAGTAGGATTAAAATGGCGCATTGCCATCAACATGGAATGAACCGTACGTCCATATTTTAAATCACCCACAAGATAGATATTCAGATTTTCAAGAGTTCCCTGAGTCTGATACATGGTATAAAGGTCCAGCATAGTCTGTGAGGGATGTTGATGAGCACCGTCACCTGCATTAATAATAGGTATGGGAGCAACTTCACTGGCATATTGGGCCGCACCTTCCAAATGATGACGCATCACAATCAAATCGGCATAATTGCTCACCATCAATATGGTATCTTTCAATGTTTCACCCTTACTGGCACTACTGGTATTTGCATCGGCAAATCCGATAACACGACCACCCAAACGGTTTACAGCCGTTTCAAAACTTAAACGGGTGCGGGTAGAAGGTTCAAAAAAGAGGGTTGCTACTACTTTACCATCAAGGATTTTCCTGTTAGGACGTAATTCAAACTCATGTGCCATTTTCAACAAAT
The DNA here is from genome assembly GCA_964555225.1 of uncultured Bacteroides sp. Lineage (GTDB taxonomy): Bacteria > Bacteroidota > Bacteroidia > Bacteroidales > Bacteroidaceae > Phocaeicola_A. The sequence continues at coordinate 10,025 of CAZKSK010000011.1, read as the reverse complement.
AAAGGATTTTCTCTTTGGAAAGATTGGCAATGGTTACAAAACTTTTATTTTCCATAACGACAGGTGTTATTTCTAGATTTATATTTTCTAGGTTTCAAAGTTATGTAAAAAACCGATAATTCTTGCCATAGAAAAGGAGAAAAATAACAGAAAAAACATATTTATGGGAAAACATCAGAAACTTTTTTAAAATGGAAAAAAAGTTATTTCTTTATTGTATCTTTGCATTTTACTTTTGAATGAAAAATTGAAAAATCAATAATGGGACGAAAAATCATATATGCGGCATGGAGCCTTTTGCTGGCAGGAACTTTGATCTTTATGCTCTTTTTTGCAGCTATTTCATATGGCTTCATCGGATACATTCCTCCGGTTGAAGAATTGGAGAATCCTATCAATAAATTCGCATCACAAATCATTTCATCAGATAATAAACTCCTTGGAACGTGGAGTTACACAAAACAGAATCGTATTTTCGTTAACTATGATAAGATTCCGCAAGATTTGGTAGACGCCCTCATTGCAACGGAAGACATCCGTTTCAGAAGTCACAGCGGCATTGATGCCAAAGCCGTGCTGAGAGCTATCGTAAAACGAATGCTTTTGCAACAGGCCTCTGCCGGAGGAGGAAGTACAATTACCCAACAGCTGGCCAAACAACTTTACACGGAAAAACCTGCCACTTCGTTCTTTGAACGGGTATGTCAGAAACCGATCGAATGGGTCATCGCCGTGAAATTGGAACGATATTATACAAAAGACGAAATCATCACTCTCTATCTAAACTATTTCGATTTTCTGAATAATGCCGTCGGCATTAAAACGGCAGCCAATACCTATTTCGGAAAAGAACCGCAGAATCTGGATCTTGAAGAATGTGCAACCTTAGTCGGTATGTGTAAAAATCCTTCCTATTTCAATCCGGTCCGTAATAACGAGAGATGTAGAGAAAGAAGAAATGTGGTGCTCGACCAGATGATTAAAGCCGGATATCTCAGTAAAGTCGACGGAGAAGCCGCCAAGCAAAAACCTTTAGTCCTTAACTTTCATAGAGTCGACCATAAGGAAGGAGAGGCTACTTATTTCAGAGAATATCTACGTAGTATCCTGATGGCCAAGAGACCTGATGTGAAGGACTATAGAATCTGGCAAAAACAGAAATATTACGAAGATTCCATTGCATGGGAACAGGATCCACTTTATGGCTGGTGCAACAAACATCAGAAAAAGAACGGTGAAAATTATAATATCTATACGGACGGACTGAAGATATATACTACGATAAATTCCCGGATGCAAAGATATGCCGAAGAAGCCGTATACGAACATGTGGCAATGTATCTACAACCTCATTTCTTCGCAGAAAAGAAAGGTAGAAGTACGGCACCATTCACCAATGCATTATCTCAGGAAGAAGTTAAAGCGATTCTTTACCGCAATATGAGATTGTCCGACCGTTACCGTGAAATGAAAGAAGCGGGAGCTTCCGAAAAAGAAATTATCCGTGAATTCCATACGAAACACGAAATGACCGTATTTACTTATCATGGAGATATAGATACAATTATGACTCCTATGGATTCCATCCGATATTACAAGCATTTCTTAAGAGCCGGATTCATGTCGATGGATCCTCACACGGGTTACGTAAAAGCTTATGTAGGTGGTTTGGATTATGCGCACTTCCAATATGATATGGCAATGGTAGGCCGTCGTCAAGTAGGTTCCACAATCAAACCGTTCCTGTATTCTCTGGCAATGGAAAATAATTTTTCACCCTGTGATTTGGCTCCCAATTCACAGCATACCTATATGGTAAATGGAGTGCCTTGGACTCCAAGAAACAGCAGTCATACCCGTGAAGGACAAATGGTTACATTGAAATGGGGATTAGCTCAGTCCAACAACTGGATTTCGGCCTATTTGATGAGTAAACTGAATCCGCATGCATTTGTTCGTCTATTACATACATTCGGTATTCGTAACAAAGATATTGTCGCTTCTCCGGCATTGTGTCTCGGGCCATGCGATATCACGGTCGGCGAAATGGTTTCGGCCTACACGGCATTTGCTAATAAGGGAATCCGTGTATCACCTATGTTTGTTACCAAAATCGAAGATAATGAAGGCAATGTGATTGCCAAATTCCAACCACAGATGAACGAAGTCATCAGTGAAGAAAGTGCCTATAAAATGCTTGTGATGATGAGGGCCGTTATCAATGAGGGAACCGGTATGCGTCTAAGATTCAGATATCATTTTAATGCGGATATAGCCGGTAAAACCGGTACGACCAACAAGAACAGTGATGCATGGTTCATGGGTGTCACTCCAAGGCTTGTCAGCGGATGTTGGGCCGGGGGCGAAGACAGGGACATCCATTTCGATTCAATGTACTACGGACAAGGAGCATCCATGGCTTTACCTATCTGGGCCATATACATGAAAAAAGTATATGCCGATCCGCGTCTCGGGTATTCTCAAGACGAGAAATTCTCTATCCCAGACGGTTTCGATCCGTGTAAAGACAGTTTCGGAGACCTGAATAAATGGGGCACCGGAGACTATGAAAATGGTATAGACGATATCTTTGAATAGATAAAAATTGAAGGAGTAACTTTATTCCTTCAACTCTTTTATTCCGTTTTGAACATAAGGACGTTCATAATCATCTTCTCTCAAAATTTCTTTATCATAACGCAGAAGATCAATATCCATACAGATATCTTCCTTGTCGTCAATGCTGCGTCCGCAAGTATGTTCGATACCTTTTAAAAGCATCTCTACTTCTTCTGCAGGCAAAGAAGTCTCGAATTGAGCAATCTGATTAAAAAATAAATTTTGGTTTTCCAAATCATGAGGTGTAGTAAATTCACCTTTAGAAAAGCGAATTGTAGGAAAATATGCTTGTAATTCTTGCCGGGCTACTTCAAAACTTTTTTCATAATCCGTATTAGAACCACAACATATTAAACATCGGTGATGCATAATCTATTTAATATTGTTTTCTGCAAAGTAAAAGCATTTTAATCGGTTTTCCAAATATTTTTTATAATTTTGCAAATTCTGAAACTGAATTGTTATGAAATTTATAGGAATAATACCTGCAAGATATGCTTCGACCCGTTTTCCGGCAAAACCGCTGGCAATACTGGGAGGAAAAACGGTCATACAGCGAGTTTATGAACAGGTGAAAGGACTCACCGATGAAGTTTATGTTGCAACCGATGATACACGAATAGAAGAAGCCGTAAAATCTTTCGGCGGAAATGCAGTAATGACCTCCGTCAATCACAAAAGTGGAACAGACCGTTGCTACGAAGCTTATACAAAAATAGGGAATGGGTATGATGTCATCATCAACATTCAAGGTGACGAACCTTTTATCCAACCCCAACAACTCAAAGCTATCAAAGAATGTTTTAACAATGCCGATACACAAATTGCCACATTGGTAAAACCGTTCACCTCGAAAGACGGTTTTGAAGCTTTGCAAAATATAAATTCTCCTAAAGTTGTCATCAACAAAAATCGCGAAGCTCTTTATTTCAGTAGGAGTATCATCCCTTTCGTAAGAGGAAAAGAACAAAATCTGTGGGTCAACGAACATACATACTATAAGCATATCGGACTTTATGCCTATAAGGCAAATGTGTTGAAAGAAATAACAGCCCTGCCGCAATCATCTCTTGAGTTGGCTGAAAGTCTCGAACAACTTCGATGGCTGGAAAACGGTTATCGAATCAAAGTAGGTATCAGTACCATCGAAACAATCGGCATAGATACGCCGGAAGATTTAAAAAACGCAGAAGATTTTCTAAAGACACATAACCTGTAATACATTATGCTTGATCGTAAACAACAACCAGCCGTATCACCAATTACACAATTAGAAATACCCCGTCCGAAAATATGTCCTCTGGATAACGGAATTACTTTAAACATATTTGAAAGAAATGAAGAAGATGTCGTTCGTTTCGATATTGTAGTCAATGCCGGAATATGGCAGCAAACTCAGCCTCTCCAGGCCTTATTCACAAATAGGATGTTGCGTGAAGGTACAACAAACTATTCATCCAAGGAAATTTCATCTTCTCTGGATTTCTATGGTGCATGGTTGGATCTTTCCTGTTCATATACAAAAAGTTATATTACACTTTATTCTTTAGGAAAGTATTTCGAAGAAACACTCAAACTTGTTCATTCGATGATTGTACAGCCGGATTTTCCGTCCAAAGAATTTGATGTGATGGTTGCCAATAACAAACAGCAATATATCATTAATCAGACAAAAACAGAATATACGTCGCAAAAGATGTTCATGAGAAAAATATTCGGAGAATCCCATCCATGCGGATATTTTGCATCGGAACAAGACTACGATCGGATAACTCCGGATGTTCTGAAGAACTTCCACCGTATGTACTATCATAATAATAATGTGACGCTTTATGCATCCGGTAATGTAACCGACAAAACCGTAGGAACTATTAATAAACTGTTCGGCCATTCACAATGGGGCAAATGGAAAGAGCGGGAGAGTCTGAAACCTGCATCCATGCAAACTTCAGATTCCAGACATGAATTCATCGAACATCCGGATGCCGTACAAAGCTCGATCCGCTTAGGTTGCCCTACCATTAATTACAAAAATCCCGATTACCAAAAATTAAGAGTCGTAACCACCTTACTGGGAGGCTATTTCGGAAGTCGGTTAATGAAAAATATACGTGAAGACAAAGGCTTTACATATGGCATTTCAGCCAATATCATACCTTATCCTAACTCGGGACTCTTCGTCATAAGCACGGAAGTAGCCAATGAATATGTGAAACCTACAATCGATGAAATACATAAAGAAATAAAGAAATTACAGGAAGAGAATGTCGATGAGAAAGAAATCCAAATGGTTAAGAATTATTCCATAGGAGAATTTTGCCGTTCTTTCGAAGGCATGTTCTCTCTTTCGGATGCCTATATCATGCTCGAGACCTACGGACTAAAAGATGATTATTTTAAAAAAAATCTACATGATATCATTCATATTACCTCTGAAGAGATTCGTTCGTTGGCACAAAAATATTTGAATATTGAATATATGATTGATATTATTGCGGGAAAAAAGATATAACAAGTGTTTTAAAATCCTAAAGGACACCACAAGATTTGCCTGATATCAAAGATAAATTTAATTTTGTATAGATTCGACAAAAAAAGAAGATCCAATATGAAAAAACTGTTTATATATATATTAATTCCTTTCCTGAGCAATCTATCCTATCCAGCACTTGCCCAACAGATAAAAATCGGTAACTACACTTTTAAAAACGGCGGTCAATATCTGGGTGAAATGAAAAAAGGAAAACCGGACGGAAAAGGAAAAACAGTGTTCAAAAACGGTAATGTTTATGACGGGGAATATGTGAAAGGGCATCGGGAAGGATACGGTGTATATTCATTCCCCGACGGAGAACGTTACGAAGGTCAATGGTATCAGGACCAACAACACGGGAAAGGCACATATTATTTCATGAATAACAACCGTTACGAAGGATTATGGTTTCGCGACTATCAGCAGGGAAAGGGAACCATGTATTATTATAACGGTGATAAATATGAAGGAGATTGGGTTCAAGATAAGCGTGAAGGCCAAGGAACCTATACCTGGGATGGCGGTGCAAAATACGTAGGCGAATGGAAAAACGACAAGAAAAACGGTAAAGGTGTTCTGGACTGGGGAGATAATTCCAAATATGACGGTGAATGGAAAAACGATCTCCGTCACGGACAAGGAACGTTCCACTATACCAATGGTGACGAATATACAGGTGGATGGGATGAGGACATGCAACAGGGAAAGGGTAAATATACATTCCATACAGGTGATGTCTATGAAGGCAATTATGAAAAAGGTGAACGTACCGGAATGGGTACATATACATACAAAAACGGAGATAAATATACCGGTCATTTTCTCGACGGGGAACAAGAAGGAGACGGGACTTTCGTATGGGAAAACGGATGTGTATACGAGGGCCAATGGAAAAACAACAAAAGGAACGGAAAAGGAAAATATACATGGACAAACGGTCAAGTATATGACGGAAACTGGAAAGACAATATTGCCGATGGCGAAGGAACATTAGAGATGCCTGACGGAAGCCGGTACCGTGGAAGCTTTAAAAACGGGAAAAAAGATGGTGACGGAGTTTTGACGGATAAAGACGGCAATAGATTTCAGGGATTTTTCAGGCAAGATGTTAAGGACGGACCTTTTATCGAATCAGACAAAAGCGGAAAAGTTATCCGTAAAGGAGTATATCAACACGGAAAAATAAAAGAATAAAAAATATGCCGGATTTAATTCAGTTGACGGCCGAAGTAAAAAAACTAGCCATCGAAGCAGGTGCTTGCATTAGAAAAGAAAGAGAAGGATTCCAACGAAATCGCGTTGAAAAAAAGAATACTCATGACTATGTCAGTTATGTAGATAAAGAATCAGAACGAAGAATTATAAAACGCTTGAAGGAATTGCTTCCCGAAGCGGGTATCATTGCCGAAGAGGGTTCCGGTTCTTTTCTTAATGAAGATTATTGCTGGGTAGTCGATCCTCTTGACGGAACAACAAATTTCATTCACAATAATTGTCCTTTCTGCATAAGCATAGCCCTTCGTTCAAAAAAAGAATTTCTCATCGGCGTAGTTTATGAAATATGCCGCAACGAATGTTTCTGGACTTATAAAGGCGGTAAAGCATATCTGGAAGACAAGGAAATACACGTCAGCAATATCAGTAATTTAGATGATGCTTTCATCGAATTGGGATTTCCCTACGACGCAAATAAATATCGCTCATTTGTTTCTCAACTGATAGAAAAACTATACGGTAATGTATGCGGACTACGCCTTGAAGGCGCTGCGGCTGCCGAATTATGTTATATAGCGTGTGGTCGGTTCGAAGCCAGAATAGAAGGTTTATTAGGACCATGGGATGTCGCTGCCGGAGGATTTATTCTGCAACAGGCCGGAGGTAAGATAACGGATTTTGAGGGGGAAGATACTTGGACCAACGGACATACCGTCTTTGCATCAAATAAATTATTACACGAGTCTATTTTAACTATCATTAAATCTATACCTTTGCATAAATAAAATGAAGTTTTTTCCATTGAATTGGGAAAAATTCAAAAAATTATACCTAAGTTTGTAAAAAATACTAATTATACACTAATAAACTTTACTATTATGATTATTGATACAATTGATAATTTAGGTAAGTATAAAGCTCTAAATCCTTTGTTTTCAAAGGCTATAGAATATTTAGAATCACATGACCTTTTACACCAAGAAATAGGTAAGACATCATTACAGGGAACGGACCTTGTAGTCAATCTGCAGCAAACAAAATCCAAGACAAAAGAAATGGCCAAACTGGAGACCCACAAGGATTTCATTGATATACAAATTCCGCTTTCCGATATGGAAGTATTGGGATATACTCCTTTATGTAACCTTCCGGAAGCAGAATATAATAAGGAAAAAGACATTACTTTTTATCCGGGAGAAGCAGAAAACTATTTTACTCTTAAACCGGGACAGTTTGCTATTTTCTTTCCGCAGGACGGACATGCTCCCGGTATAAGTAATACGGGACTAAAAAAAGTAGTTGTAAAAGTGCATATCTAAAAGTGTTCCATTATGCAAGAAAAGCTAAGAATTATACAAAACGACCCTTGGTTGGAGCCTTATGAAAAGGCTATAAAAGGTCGTCATGAATATGCTATAAGCAAAGAGAAAGAATTAGTAGGGAAAGAGGGAAATCTCTCTGACTTTGCAACAGGTTATTTATATTTCGGGTTACATCGGACCGAAAAGGGATGGACTTTCCGTGAATGGGCTCCGAAAGCCAATGAAATTTTTCTTATCGGAGATTTCAATGGATGGAAAGAAACCCCCGATTATGAATTGAAAAGAATTGAAAAGTCCGATAATTGGGAAATTAATCTGCCGGAAGAAGCAATGAAACACGGCGATTTGTATAAACTCAATGTGCATTGGAACGGAGGTTTTGGTGAACGTATTCCTGCATGGGCTACGCGTGTTGTTCAGGATACCGAAACAAAAATTTTTAGTGCTCAAGTATGGGATCCACAAGATCCATATGAATTTAAAAAGAAAAATTTCAAGCCCAAAACTTCTCCATTGCTTATATATGAATGCCATATAGGTATGGCGCAAGATGCAGAGAAAGTGGGAACATATAACGAATTCAGAGAAAATATCCTTCCGCGCATCGTCAAAGACGGTTACAACTGTATTCAGATTATGGCCATTCAGGAACATCCGTATTATGGAAGTTTCGGATATCACGTAAGTAGTTTCTTTGCCGCCTCTTCCCGTTTCGGTACCCCCGAAGAATTAAAACAATTAATTGACGCAGCTCATGAAAAAGGATTAGCTGTCATTATGGATATCGTTCATTCTCATGCGGTAAAGAACGAAGTGGAAGGCTTAAATAATTTCTGCGGTGATCCTAACCAGTATTTTTATCCAGGAAATCGTCATGAACATCCGGCATGGGATTCTCTATGTTTTGATTATGGAAAGAATCAGGTAATCCATTTCTTATTATCCAATTGCAAGTATTGGTTGGATGAATATCATTTTGACGGATTCCGTTTCGACGGAGTAACATCCATGTTATATTATAGTCACGGTCTGGGAGAAAAATTCTGTAATTACGGTGATTATTACAATGGACACGAAGATGACAATGCCATTTGCTATCTGACACTGGCAAACAAACTTATCCACGAATTCAAGCCAACGGCTATTACCGTAGCCGAAGAGGTAAATGGAATGCCGGGTTTGGCCGCCCCGTTCAAAGACGGAGGTTTCGGTTTCGATTACCGCATGGCCATGAATATTCCGGATTATTGGATCAAAACGATCAAAGAATGTATTGATGAAGACTGGAAACCGAGCAGTATGTTTTGGGAAGTGACAAACAGACGTAAGGATGAAAAGACCATTTCATATACAGAAAGTCATGACCAGGCTCTTGTAGGAGATAAAACCATTATCTTCCGTTTGATTGATGCCGATATGTATTGGCACTTCCAAATTGGAGATGAAAATTATAATGTAAACCGAGGTATAGCACTCCACAAGATGATTCGGTTACTCACATCTACAACAATCAATGGCGGTTATCTGAATTTTATGGGGAATGAATTCGGCCATCCGGAATGGATTGATTTTCCTCGGGAAGGAAATGGATGGAGTTGTAAATATGCTCGTCGTCAATGGAATCTTGTTGATAATAAGAAGTTGTGCTACCATTACTTAGGAGACTTTGATAAAGAAATGATTAAAGTCATTAAAAGTGAAAAAGATTTCCAACAAAGTGGTATTATCGAAGTTTGGCATAATGATAATGACCAGATTTTAGCTTATCGTCGCAATGATTTGGTTTTTGTATTTAATTTCAGTCCAAGCCATTCCTATACAGATTACGGATTCCTTGTTTCTACAGGGTCCTATGACGTAATTTTAAATACCGATGCTAAAAGCTTTGGAGGCAATGGTTTTGCAGATGATAAAGTTCGACATTTTACCAATTATGATCCCCTATATGAAAAAGATGGAAAAGAGTGGTTAAAGCTTTACATACCTGCCCGTTCGGCAGTCGTTTTACGAAAAGTGAAAGAATGAATGTGGACAAATAAAGACAATACAAAAAAGACCGCAAATCCTATCAAAATAATTTGCGGCCTTTTGTTTATAGCATTCAGTTTTTCTTATTTGTATGGTTTGCAATCAAATTTGCTTGCCAATATTCAGGGTGTGTTATCTCATTGGAAAACGACCTATCATCCACTTGAGAGTGCTATTGGTATTACTTTAATATTACTTGCATTACAAACAGCACTAAACTTTATCACGAAATGGAAAGGCTCATTATATTCCATGTCATTTTTGCCATTTTGTCTTATGCTGGGTATTTTCACTCATTTTGATCAAGG
>CAZKSK010000010.1:0-20270 GCA_964555225.1 uncultured Bacteroides sp. | reverse complement strand
GAGTTATTGTCGATATTGACAGAGAAAATGCAATAAAAAAGTTTGAATCTATCGGGGTAAAACAAGCGAATGAATTATTGGACAAATATCATCAACGAGGAATTTTTCTAGAGGTTGAAAACGGACAAATGGACGCTGATATGTTTTGCCACGCACTAAGTAAAATATGTCACAAAAATATCTCATTCGAAGAAGCACAAAAAGGCTGGCTGGGGTTTATGGTCTCTGTTCCTCCACAAAGATTGGAACTGTTGAATGAATTGAAAGAAGACTATAATATTTATATTCTCAGTAATACAAATCCCTTTATTATGGATTGGGCAAGAAGTGAACGTTTTACTTCAGCAAAAAAACCTTTAGATTATTATGTGCATAAAATATATACATCTTACGAAGTCAAATTCGTTAAACCTCAAAGAGAATTTTTTGATTATGTCATTACAGACATAAAATCATCACCGGAGGAATGTATATTTATAGACGATGGCAAAGAAAACATCAAAGTGGCTAAAGAATTAGGTTTTAATACGTTCTTAGCTATCAATGACTCAAATTGGATAACTGATTTTCGAAAATTCCTTACGCTTTTTTATACGGAATCGTAAACCAGAACTCAGAGCCTACTCCCAATTGAGATTTTACGCCTAATCCACCTCCCATTTTCTGGACAATGACTTTAAATAATAAAAGCCCCCAACCTACATGTCTGTTTTGGGAAAAATTCTCTATTGAAAACAGATTTTGTTGTTTATCCAGTTCAATTCCATTTCCCGTATCACTTACATAAAAATATAACATATTCCCCCAAATGACGTGATAGCCAATACAAATATTTCCATGAGTAGTATTTTTTACAGCATTATCTATCAAAATAGACATTGCCCGCTCAAAACGTTTGGCATCAACCATAATAACACATTCTGTCATTTGTTCTGTGAAATAAAATTTCACATCAGGTGACAATTGAGGCGTAAACTTTTCTTTTAATTCATTCATCTTTCTATTGACATCCATATCACATTCATCCAAAATAACAGAAGGAGACTGCATGCAATAAAAATCCAGTAAATTATTAACTGATTGAAGTAAAGCTTCATTATTCGCTTTAATCACAGAAAGACAATATTCTTTTTGTTTTTCATCTTTGACTTCAGAAAGCAAATCTGAAAAACCCATAATAGCATTTAAAGGTGTCCGTATTTCATAGTCCATATTACTGATAAATTCGGACTGAATGAAATTTTCTTTTTCCTTCTCCTGTTTTTCTTTTATCAAATTATCTATTTCTTCTTTATATTCATTAATTATTTTAATGATACCAATTAAATTAATGGGTTTCCCCAACGAGTCCCGATCACGAACAAAAAAAATCCCTCGACACCATATAGGTGCAGTTCCAAATGTTGGAATAAAACCATAATCTGCCGTAAACTGATTACTCTCTCCTTGAATTATTTTTTTATATTCATCCAAAATTCGCTTTCTATCTTTTTCAACAATACACTTGAAAAAAGAATTCAAGGATACAACTTTTTGACCTCCGAACAGATTACTTTCACCACCTATTCCATCGTCTATTACTATTAAAGAATCTTTAAAACTCAATTTCAGCTTAACGAGATTGAGTTTATCTATTATTAACATAACGTCTTTATATTTCCTCAACAATAACTGTTTTGATTGTTTTTCCGCAAAAAAACGCAATATAAAGTATATAATAAATACAGCTAAAACAAGAATTATTAGCTTTTGCATATATTTGGTTATTTAATTGATAACTATGGACAAAAATAAAAAAATATATTATCAAATAAAAAAATTAATAACTTTTTTTGAATAAAACATTTTGTAACTTTACCTTTGTTAAAAAAAAGAAAGAGATGCATCCTTTACAACAATTTAAATTCTGTCCGAAATGCGGATCAAAACATTTTGTTATTCATAATGCAAAATCAAAACATTGTGAAGACTGTGGTTTTACGTATTATTTCAACTCATGTTCAGCAACAGTAGCTTTTATTCGTAACGAAAAAAATGAATTGCTTGTCTGTCGTAGAGGAAAAAATCCGGCAAAAGGGACTCTGGATCTTTCAGGTGGTTTTATAGATATGTATGAAACAGGTGAAGAAGGAATCGCAAGGGAAGTAAAAGAAGAGACAGGCCTTGTAGTTGATAAGGCTCATTATCTTTTCTCTCTACCCAATACTTATGAATATTCCGGTTTTATGGTTCATACTCTTGACATGTTCTTTGAATGTCATGTAAAAGATTTTTCATATATAACGGCACAAGATGATGTGGCTGATACTTTTTGGATGCCTCTAACCAATATCCGACCTGAAGATTTCGGACTGGGTTCTGTGCGTAAAGGCATCAAAAAATATATAGAACAGATACTTAAATAAGGTCATAAAACACCTTTTTATGATAAAAAATATAGAAATGTACCTTATTATATAGGTTTACAATAACTTTTTTCCTAATTTTGCGCCGAATTTTTAACGGATAAAAAAATTATGCAAAAAAATCTTGTCATTGTAGAATCTCCCGCCAAAGCCAAAACTATTGAGAAATTTCTTGGGAAAGATTATAAGGTTCTTTCCAGTTATGGCCATATCCGCGACCTAAAAAAGAAAGAATTCAGTATCGACACAAACAATTTTAGACCCGATTATGAGGTCCCTGAAGAAAAAACGAAACTCGTAAAAGAGCTAAAAAAAGAAGCTGATAATGCAGAAACCGTATGGCTCGCTTCCGATGAAGATCGTGAAGGTGAAGCTATTTCATGGCATCTTTATGAAGTATTAGGTCTTAATCCTGATCATACCAAACGCATTGTGTTTCATGAAATCACTAAAAATGCAATTTTAAATGCGATTAAAACACCAAGAAATATCGATATTAATTTAGTAAATGCACAACAAGCACGACGTGTTCTGGATCGTATCGTGGGTTTCAAAATATCTCCTATTTTGTGGAAAAAAGTAAAACCGGCTCTTTCCGCAGGTAGAGTTCAATCTGTCGCTGTCCGTTTAATTGTAGAACGTGAAAGGGAAATTCAGAATTTTAAAAGTGAAAGTAACTACCGTATAACTGCATTGTTTCTGGTACCTGACCAAAATAATCAGAAAGTTGAACTAAAAGCCGAATTAAACAAGAGATTCAAAACAATGGACGAGGCCAAAGCATTTCTAGAGAAATGCAAAACGGCAAATTTTACGATCGATGATATAGCAACACGCCCGTTAAAAAAATCGCCTGCAGCACCTTTTACCACTTCTACTCTTCAACAAGAAGCTGCAAGAAAGTTAGGATTTACGGTAGCGCAAACTATGATGGTTGCCCAACATTTATACGAAGCCGGTAACATAACCTACATGCGTACGGACTCCGTCAATCTGTCATCTCTTTGCATTGATTCTAGCAAAGACGTAATAACTCAACTCATGGGTGAAGCCTATTTACATCCACATCAATTTTCCAACCATATAAAAGGAGCACAGGAAGCCCACGAGGCCATTCGACCAACTTATATGGATAAACAAGAAGCGGGAGGAAATACTGCCGAGAAAAAGTTATATGATTTGATTTGGAAAAGAACCATCGCCTCACAAATGGCCGATGCTGAATTGGAGAAAACAACGGTTTCCCTATCTATTTCAGGAATGCAAGAGAACTTCATTGCTACAGGAGAGATAATTAAATTTGACGGCTTTTTACGTGTTTACCGTGAGTCTTATGATGATGATGCTACGGAACAGGAAAAAGAGATGCTGCTTCCTCCATTATCAAAAGGACAGCAGCTCGAGCGAAAAGACATTACCGCTACAGAACGTTTCAGCCAACACCCTTTAAGATATACGGAAGCCAGCCTTGTACGTAAATTAGAAGAATTAGGAATTGGACGACCCTCTACTTACGCTCCAACAATTTCCACTATACAACAAAGAGGCTATGTTGAAAAAGGTGACAAATCAGGAAATGAACGCATTTATAATATTCTTTTACTAAAAAACGACAAGATCTCAGGAAAAACAAAAACAGAATTAGTGGACAATGAAAAAGGGAAATTGCTTCCCACCGATATAGGTATTGTAGTTAATGATTTCTTGATGCAATATTTTCCTAAAATCATGGATTATAATTTCACTGCTAATGTAGAAAAAGAATTTGATGAAGTAGCCGAAGGACAAAAACAGTGGAATGGCATGATTAAAGATTTTTACAAAGATTTCGAACCGTTAGTTGAAGAAACTTCATCTTTAAAGATGGAACATAAAGTTGGAGAAAGATTGTTAGGTTCTGATCCGATAAGTGGAAAACCGGTATCGGCAAAAATCGGACGTTATGGACCTGTCATTCAAATTGGGAGTGCAAATGATGAAGAAAAGCCGAAGTTCGCTCAAATGAAGAAAGGAGAATCAATCGAAACAATAACACTCGAAGATGCTTTATCTCTATTTAAATTACCTCGCAGCTTAGGTGAATATGAAGACAAAGAAATTACAATAGGTGAAGGACGATTCGGACCTTATGTCCGTCATAACAATAAATTCTTTTCTTTACCAAAAGACAGCGATCCAATGAAAGTGTCTTTAGATGAAGCTATTACACTCATTGAAGAAAAAAGAAAAGCTGAAAAAGAAAAACATATCAAAACTTTTGACGAAGAGCCTAAACTAGAGATCCTAAACGGACGTTACGGTCCTTATATTGCTTACGATGGTAAAAATTATAAGATTCCGAAAGATAAAGAACCACAAAAATTGGAACTTGCGGAATGTATGGCAATCATAAAAGAGCAATGCGAGAAACCTAAAACGTCAAAAAAAGGTAAACGTTTTGCCAGTAAGAAAAAATAAAATGATACGCGTTATTCTCATAGGATATATGGGTTCGGGAAAAACAACATTGGGAAAAGCTCTTGCTCAAATTTTGAATTTCCAATTTGTCGATTTAGATTGGTATATTGAAAATCGATATAGAAAAACTATTCGCGATATTTTTTCGGAGAACGGAGAAGAAAAATTTCGTAGAATTGAACAAACCATGTTGCATGAAGCCGCAGAATTTGAAAATGTAATAATATCTGCAGGCGGTGGCACTCCTTGTTTTTATGATAATATATCCTATATGAACAAGCAAGCCAAAACCGTTTATCTGAAAGCGAGTAACGACGTTCTTTTTAATCGATTAAAGATCGCAAAAACAAAACGTCCTTTATTAGCAAAACAAAGCGATGATGAACTCAAAATTTTTATAGAGAAAAATCTTAAAGAACGAGAACCCTTCTATACTCAGGCCGATTATGTTTTTTCGACGGATGAACTAGAAGATAAATCACAAATTGACGAATCAGTAAATAAACTTAGAATATTATTAAACATTTAAAACCATAAATTTGAAAAAACTACGTTGAAATGAGAAAATGGCGAATTGAAGATTCCGAAGAACTCTACAACATCAATGGTTGGGGTACTTCCTATTTCAGCATTAACGAAAAAGGGCACGTTGTAGTCACGCCACGTAAAGGTTGTGCTTCCGTCGACTTAAAGGAACTATTAGATGAGTTGCAGATAAGAGATGTTTCTGCTCCCGTATTACTTAGATTTCCGGATATTTTGGATAATCGTATCGAGCAAATTGCAAAATGTTTTGAGCAAGCATCTGAAGAATATAATTATAAAGCTCAGAACTTTATCATTTATCCGATCAAAGTAAATCAAATGCGCCCGGTTGTAGAAGAAATTATCAGTCATGGTAAAAAATTCAACTTGGGTTTGGAAGCTGGCTCTAAACCGGAACTTCATGCTGTTATTGCAATCAATACCGATTCGGATTCTCTCATTATCTGTAATGGGTATAAAGATGAAAGCTATATTGAATTGGCTCTTTTAGCTCAAAAAATGGGGAAACGTGTTTTTTTGGTTGTTGAAAAATTAAACGAATTACGCCTGATAGCCAAGATGTCTAAGCAACTCGATGTAAAACCCAACCTTGGAATTCGCATTAAATTAGCATCTGCCGGAAGTGGAAAATGGGAAGAGAGCGGAGGAGATGCCAGTAAGTTTGGTTTAACATCCAGTGAATTACTTGAAGCTCTTGATTTTCTTGAAAAAAAAGATATGAAAGATTGTCTTAAATTAATTCATTTTCATATCGGAAGCCAAGTAACTAAAATAAGACGTATTAAAACAGCTCTGCGAGAAGCATCACAATTTTATGTGCAACTTCATGAGATGGGTTATAAAATCGAATTTGTAGATATAGGCGGCGGCTTAGGTGTAGATTACGACGGGACCAGTTCTTCAAGTAGTGAAAGCAGTGTAAATTATTCAATTCAAGAATATGTAAATGATTCGATTTCAACAATGGTTGATGTCGCTGATAAGAATAATATTCCTCATCCTAATATTATCACAGAAAGTGGTCGCTCTTTGACGGCACACCATTCCGTACTTGTCTTCCAAGTGCTGGAAACAGCATCCCTTCCTGAGATGAATGAAGAATGGGAAGTTGGAAAAGATGATCATGAACTTGTACAAGAATTATATGATATCTGGGATAATTTGAATCAAAGCCGAATGTTGGAAGCATGGCATGATGCACAACAAATTCGCGAAGAAGCACTTGATTTATTCAGTCATGGTATCGTTGATTTAAAAACCCGCGCCCAAATAGAACGACTGTATTGGTCCGTCACACGCGAAATTAATGAAATGGCACATAACTTAAAACATGCACCCGAGGAAGTACGCAAACTTGATAAATTATTAGCAGATAAATACTATTGTAATTTTTCATTATTTCAATCTCTACCGGACGCATGGGCCATCGATCAAATATTCCCTATTATGCCTATTCAGCGTTTAGATGAAAAACCGGAAAGAGCTGCGACTTTACAAGATATTACATGTGATTCCGATGGTAAAATTTCCAATTTCATTTCAACAAGAAATATAACTCATTACTTGCCCGTCCATGCTATTAAAAATAAAGAACCCTATTATATAGGCGTATTTTTAGTCGGAGCTTATCAAGAAATATTAGGTGACATGCATAATCTCTTCGGTGATACAAATGCGGTTCATATTACAGTAAATGAAAAAGGTTATAGTATTGACCAATTAATTGACGGAGAAACTGTTGCCGAAGTATTAGATTATGTTCAATATAGTCCAAAAAAATTGGTTCGGACCCTTGAAACTTGGGTAACGAAATCCGTGAAAGAAGGAAAAATTTCGGTAGACGAAGGAAAAGAATTTCTTAGTAATTATCGTTCAGGTCTTTATGGATATACATATTTAGAATAATATGAAAGAAAAACTTACTATTGTAAAAGTCGGCGGTAAAATAGTTGAAGAGTCTGATACTTTAAAGCAACTATTATATGATTTTTCTTCCATCTCCGGTCATAAAATCCTGGTTCATGGAGGAGGACGTTCGGCTACTAATTTAGCCTCAAAATTAGGGATTGAAAGCAAGATGGTAGATGGAAGACGCATTACAGACGCTGATATGCTTAAGATCGTTACCATGGTTTATGGCGGCCTTGTAAACAAAAACATTGTAGCCGGTTTACAAGCTCTTGGAATCAATGCATTAGGATTGACAGGAGCTGATATGAACGTTATTCGTTCTATAAAACGCCCTGTAAAAACCATTGATTATGGTTTTGTCGGTGATGTTGAAACAACAGACGGCAATCTTCTCAGTGAGCTTATAAAAAAAAGCATAGTTCCCGTTATGGCGCCTCTAACACACGACGGCAAAGGAAACTTGCTAAATACAAATGCTGATACAATAGCAGGAGAAACGGCAAAGGCCCTCGCTCCTTATTTTGATGTTACTCTCATTTTTTGTTTTGAAAAAAAGGGTGTACTTACAAATGCTGAAGATGACAACAGCCTTATACCGATTCTAACTCCCGATCTTTTCAAACAATATAAAACTGATGGAACTATAAATGGAGGTATGATTCCAAAAATTGAGAATTCTTTTGCCGCACTAAAAGCTGGAGTAAATCAAGTTATTATAACTCTTGCAACAGCAATTGATGGGAAAAGCGGAACAATTATCAGATTATAAATCTATCGTCTTAAAAAAAATTCACGGGTGGGTGTAACTTTTGTTCCACTCGCCCGTCATTATTATAGAGAAGATGCAACAGATCAGTTTTCGAAACGATATCCTACCACTGAAAGATAAACTTTTTCGGTTGGCGTTCCGCATTACTTTAGATCGTGCGGAGGCAGAAGATATTGTGCAGGAGACACTGATACGTATTTGGAATAAAAAAGATGAATGGAAACATTTGGATTCGGTTGAAGCTTTTAGTTTAACTATATGTAGAAACTTATCCATTGATCGAAGTCAGAAGAAAGAAGCGCAAAATGTAGAATTCAATGAAAATCTACATGATACTCCTGATAATTCCAATACGGTAGGTTCTATGGAACATAATGAAAAGATGCAAATTATCAGGCGTCTTTTTAATAAATTGCCGGAGAAACAACGTTCTGTCATGCAACTTAGAGATATAGAAGAAAAAAGCTATAAAGAAATTGCTGAAATATTGAATATTACGGAAGAACAAGTAAAAATAAACTTGTTTAGAGCAAGGAAGAATATCAGGCAACAATATATAGAAATTGAGAACTATGGATTATAAGTATATTGAACAACTCATTGATCGATATTGGCAATGTGAAACTTCTATTGAAGAAGAAAAGATATTGCATTTATTCTTTCAACAGAAAGAAATTCCATCTCATTTGATTCGTTACAAAGATTTATTTTGTTTCGAGCAACAAGAGAGAACTTTAAAGATGAGTGACGATTTCGATGCCAAAGTTCTAGCCAAAGTAGAGAAACCGGTCGTAAAGGCAAAACGAATAAGTTTGGCACGTCAGACAATGCCATTTTTTAAAGCGGCAGCCGTTATCGCAATTATCTTATCCCTAGGTAATGCTATGCAAAAATCTCCTATCGGGGAAGATAATGACTATAATTACGATAAATACACGGATACCTATACTGATCCTCAAGTAGCATATGATGAAATATCATCAGCGTTACAAGATGTTTCAGAAGGAATAAACAAATCAAAGGTATTGGAAGACACCGACACATTGGTTTCAACCACTCCGGCGACAAAGGAATTGATTAAAGAATGAAAAAAAGAGTTCTTTTTTTATTGATATTGACATGGGGCATTTTATCGGTATCTGCACAAGATTTTGCTTCACGATTTCTAAGAACATGTGGTGAAGATTCTACATTGACATGTATTAGTATCAGTCCCAAAATGATGGATGAGGTACTCAAGTCCAAAGATGATAATGAAGATGTTGAAAAAATGATGGATATTATTTCCGACTTGAAAAGTATGCAGATTTTGACTTCAAAAAAGAATAGTCAGATCCATTTTGAAAAGGCAAAGCGAATGCTTGAAAATAATACGAATAGATATATACCATTCGCGTCTTATAGAGAAGGAACCGAAAATTGTCAAATAAGCATCCGTAAAAGAGGTGAAACTATCATAGAAGTAGTCATGCTACAAAAAAAGGAAGACCAATTTAGAATCATCAATTTTACAGGAAATATGGATCAAGATTTCATCCATCGATTAATAAATGCGATGAACTCAAAATCCTAAATTAAATATGGTATTTTTCATTTGCTTTATATTATAACAAACAGTTAGTGCTTATAAAACAAAAAAACAATGAAACTGTGAAGTTTCAATTCTCTCAAATTTTCATAAACTAACTTCAATAAGGAAGGCGACAGAGATTTCTGCCGCCTTTCTTGGTTTTAATCTCCTACTTCAGTATAATTTTGCTTATTCACATATGCCAGCGCTGCACCGAGGGCCGTCCGGTATTCTGCATATTCAGGAATTAAAAAATGACAATTATACATATTTTCCAAAATAGGAAAAACATTCTCGCATTGTGGTAATTTAGCCAGATTTCCAATTAAAACAAAATCTTTAATTGAACTATTCAATGCAGCTAGTATTACAGATTGTCCTATTGTTTGCAGAACCATATGAATAATACCGGAAGCTATATCTTCCATGGGGGAATTCATACTTGCTTTCCCAAAAAGAGAGGCTGTTGCTTCCAAAGGTAATCCCGGCAAAGCTGCATTGCAGATATCTTTAATTTTCAAATCAACATTTTCAGTATTTCCTTTCAAGGCCATTTCTACAATCTGTTGAATATCTTGTGTATGTAATAATAATCTGGATAATCCAAGAATTGTTCCCCCACCGATACCTATACCGCCAATATGACTAATAGAGTCTCCTTCTACTTTAACAAAAGAAGTTCCCGTTCCCATGCTCACCACTATTAAGTTTTTTAATCGCGATGCATAATGGGCGCCCAAGCCATTTGCTATAAACTCATCTGCATGTGCAGTCGATAATCCATATAAAGACTGTCTCACATAAACACTGCCAACACCTGTTAACATAACCTTCTCTACCTGAGTCAGACTAATGCCATTATCATAAATATATTTACCGAAAGCGCCAAATAATGATGTAATCGGATCCGTGGCTCTAACTAGCATCGGATGCTTAATTCCCTCCTCATCTATACCAATAATCTTTGTAGTGCTTCCTCCTACATCTATTCCTATAACCATATTATTGATGAATTTATATTTATTTATAAATTAAAGTAGATAATCCTTTCTCATAAAAAAGTTCATTAGCTATTTCCAATAATTGCTCGGCTGTTAATGCTTCGATACGTCGAATCACTTCTTCCTGACTATCATAATGATTATAATGCAAAAAGGCCTTTCCCATATCTAAAGCATAATTTTCAAAGTTATCACTTGCTACACATATCTGACCTACCAACTGCTTTTTCGCAGCAGTTAGCTGTGTTTTATTTAGCTTTGATTCACGTAATTTTTTCAATTCGTCTTGCACTAATTCCAAACAATAGTCCATATCTTCTTGATCACTTCCAAAATAAATGCTGAAGACTCCAGTATCTGTATAACTGGTTAAATTACTTTCGACATTATATACCAATCCCCTCCTCTCTCTCAAAGATACATTAAGACGACTATTCATTCCCGGTCCTCCCAACAAATTATTTAAAAGATATAATCCGGTCCGTTTTTTATCATACGCATTATATCCTCTCGTCCCGATCATCACATGTGCCTGATGTGTCTCTTTATGTAAAACAATAGATTGTGGTTTATAAAGAGGGAGAGAAGTCCTTTGATTTTTTACTGCTTTATTCGGAATTCCTTTCAAATATTTTTCTGCCGTTCTAATCACTTTTTTAAAATCCATATTAGCAAAAACAAAAAGTACCATGTTGGCAGGTTGATAAAATTCTTTTACGAAATTAAGCGCATCATCACTACTAAAATTTCGCAAAAGTTCCGGCTTACCCAATATATTACGGCCTAACGGATGCCCATGAAAAATCATATCTTCAAAATCATCGAATATCAAATCAGACGGAGAATCCTCATAACTTTTTATTTCATCAATAATGACTTCAACTTCCTTATTTATTTCTTTCTGAGGAAAGGTACTATTGAATACAATATCTGTAAGTAAGTCTAATGCTCTATCAAAATATTCTACCAAAAAAGTAGAATATACAACAGTTTCTTCTTTGTTCGTATAAGCATTTAAATCTCCTCCCACATTTTCCATCCTGTTAAGAATGTGCCATGCTTTTCGTTTTTTAGTTCCTTTAAAAATAAGATGTTCCACGAAATGCGCCATTCCCTGTTTATCATCCTTTTCATTCCTTGTTCCGGAATCTATCGAAAATCCACAATAAGCAACCTGAGTCGGCGATGTTGTAAATATAATTCGTAACCCATTTGGCAATGTATATGTATGATAATCCATTATATTTCTTATTAGGTTGCAAAAATACAACAAAAACTTATTGCCATTCACAGAAAAAATAAGATATTTGCACCAATAACCTAAAAAAGACGAATCCTATGATTGAATCAATTCAGGAACTACTTCAAAAAGAAGCTCAAGCTGTACTCAATATTCCTATAAACAACCATTATGAAGAAGCCATAAACCTAATTGTTGAACAAGTTTACAAAAAAAAAGGTAAGCTAATTACTTCCGGAATGGGGAAAGCAGGTCAAATAGCAATGAATATTGCTACCACTTTTTGTAGTACGGGAATCCCATCTGTATTTCTTCATCCAAGTGAAGCACAACACGGTGATTTAGGCGTTATTCAGGACAACGATATTATGTTATTGATATCCAATTCAGGAAAAACAAGAGAGATCGTTGAACTTACAACACTAACTCACAAACTAAATCCGAATATAAAATACATCGTTATTACAGGAAATCCGGATAGTCCCTTAGCCAATGAAGCCGATATTTGCTTATTTACAGGGCATCCCAACGAAGTTTGTATCTTAGGATTAACTCCAACAACAAGCACAACGGTCATGACTGTCATAGGAGATATTTTAGTAGTCGAAACGATGAAAAAAACAAAATTTACAGTTGAAGATTACAGCAAGCGTCATCATGGAGGTTACTTAGGTCAAAAATCCAGGTCGCTAAGTAAATAATTAAAGAATAATCAATCAGTTATAACTAATTATCCATTCTTTATCTGTACCTTTGCATCCTAATTTCAAAAGATATAGATGAAGACATTTGAAGAATTGGGCGTTTCTGAAGAAATCAGAAAAGCCATTGAAGAAATGGGATATGAGAATCCCATGCCGGTACAAGAAGAAGTGATTCCCTATTTACTCGGCACAGGCAATGATGTAGTGGCCTTAGCACAAACCGGAACTGGAAAAACCGCTGCCTATGGATTACCGCTGATACAAAAAACAGATGTAAACAACAAAGCTCCTCAATCCCTTATTTTATGCCCAACGCGTGAGCTCTGTCTCCAGATTACGGGGGACCTAACAGATTACTCTAAATATATAGACGGATTACGTGTACAACCCGTTTACGGAGGTTCTTCCATAGAAAGCCAAATTAGAGGCATAAAAAAAGGTGTGCACATTATTGTAGCAACCCCAGGAAGATTAATAGACCTGATGGAACGCAAAGTTGTTAACTTAAGCACCATAAATAATGTGGTTATGGATGAAGCGGACGAAATGCTCGATATGGGTTTCTCCGAAAGCCTTAATACAATTCTTGCTCAAGTTCCAAAAGAACGTAATGTAATGATGTTCAGTGCCACAATGAGTCCGGAAATAAGCCGTATAAGCAAGAATTATTTGAAAGATCCAAAGGAAATAACTATCGGAACAAAAAACGAAGGCTCAAAAAACGTAAACCATGTATACTATATGGTTCATGCAAAAGATAAATACGCAGCACTAAAACGTATTGTAGACTATTTTCCGCAAATCTATGGTATTGTTTTCTGCCGTACACGTTTGGAAACACAAGAAATTGCAGACAAACTAATACAAGATGGATATAATGCCGATTCTCTTCATGGAGAGTTATCGCAGCAACAACGCGACCTCGTCATGCAAAAATTTCGTCAGCGTCATCTTCAGCTATTAGTAGCAACTGACGTTGCTGCCAGAGGATTGGATGTTGACGATCTTACCCATGTTATCAATTATGGCTTCCCAGATGATATTGAAGTATATACACATCGTAGTGGGCGTACCGGACGAGCAGGAAAAAAAGGATTGTCCATTGCCATTATCAACATGAGGGAAAAAGGAAAATTAAAAGCAATAGAAAAATCGATCAAAAAAACTTTCGAAACAGGTGCACTTCCTACAGGTAAACAGATTTGTGAAAAACAACTGTTGAAACTAATTGATGATGTTGAAAAAGTAAAGGTAAACGAAGATGAAATAGCAGAATTTTTACCTACTGTTTATCGAAAATTGGAATGGTTGGAAAAAGAAGATCTTATCAAACGTATGGTCAGCATGGAATTTAATCACTTTTTGGATTACTACAGCCAAGCCAAAGAAATTGAAATTCCAAAAGAAGGACGTAATGAAAGACCTGAGCGTGATTTCAAAAATAAAAACAAAAAGAGCAATGAAAAAAGAAGTAGAACTGCAGAACCCGGTTTTACACGTCTATTTATCAATGTAGGAAAAACAGATAATTTTTATGCCGGTCAAATCATAGAACTACTTAATAGAAATATCAAGGGACAGAAAATTGAAGTGGGACGCATTGACTTGATGCAGAATTTTTCATTTTTCGAAGTTCCTGAAGAAGATGCTCAAAAAGTCTTAAATGGACTAAACCATGCCCATATAGGCGATAGAAGAGTTATTGTTGAGATTTCGAATCCCGATGATAACAAAGAAGACAAAGGTGGACGGAATCATCAAAGACGTTCTTCCGGACGATTCGGATCTGAAAGGAAACGAAATGAGACTAAAAAATCTTCCAGAAAAGATAAGCCTAATCGCGAAGAAAGAGGTTATACTTCTGCACGTGGTCCAAAAGGTAAAGACGAATGGACAAAGTTTTTTCAAAACGAAAATGACGAACACGAGCATAAGCCCAAAAAGAAATAAAAATAAATATTGCAAAAATCCCTATCTTCGTTAAAGAATGATAGGGATTTTTTATTTCGCACAAGCTCTTAAAACCAATAGACTTTCCGGCCCCATATTAAAAAGCAAATCAACTATGCTTAAATTAGGAATGAAACCAAATCTATCCGCAAAAACTTGATAATAGGATTTAGGGGAAAAAGATGTATCGTCTTGGAAACCTTTTTTAAGATGAATAGATTCTCTTGCATCCATCTCATAAAGAGAAAGTTGTTGTTTATATTCATTCGTGTTATTTAATGAAACAAGAAGATCAATTTCTTTACATATTAACCGAATAAGTTCTTCATTATAATCAACTAAAAACTCAAATTTTTTTTCATAAAAAGGACGAAAATCATCTTCATAATACTCAAAATAAGGACTATTCATATAAGCTGATGAAATAGCATTCCAATGCAAATGACGCCAATTACCATGATCACTAATCCGAATTTCTTTAATAGGACATTTTATATTTTCCGGCTTTACAATAGGAACTGTAAGTGATAATGGCCCGTTTGCTGCTAATATAACACATCGGTTGCGATAAGTTTGTTTTACATAATGTTCAAAGCATTCTATATAAATCTTATCATAAGTATACAATTTAGTAAAAAATTGTACCGGTGGCAAATAGGCTGTCGTCAAATAAATAGTTTTTTCCATAACCTATTTTATTCTCATAAAAAACCGATTCCAACGATACCCCTTAAAAAAAGACAAATTATTATCTTTGGAAAACCATATTATACTAGCTTTACCTAAAATATGAGAGTACGGAACAAATCCGAACAATCTGGAGTCATTCATATTAATAGGATTACTGGATGATACCCAATAATAATTCTGAGAAAAAGAACATTCTTTTACCGGCTTCCCGTCAATATAAAGCGTATCTTCACGAACCATCGCATTTCTATTTTCATGTCGTATCAAAGTATTACAGAGAAGCTTGGCATTCCATGGATAAACTTTTATCAATTTCCCTTTTGAAGGAACTATATAAGGATGAATTCCTCTGCCTGTATCTTTACGCAAACAGGTAAAAGAAACCGAATTTCCCAACATCCGACGCAACAAAAACAATTCATAATGACTAAAACTACGAATATATCTATTATTATCATAACCGATTAACTCATTGCGTCCCATATTTAACTTATCAAGTGCGACCAATACCGTATCTTCCGACTTATCCGAATAAGAATAAAGTTGTTTGCAATCAGGATTTATAACCTTCTCATTGGTTAATTGAAGCTCAGAATTCAACATAAGTGTATCTCCCGGTATCCCAACGCAGCGACTAATAAATAAATCCTGACTATTCATATCTTCTTTGCTACAAATCATGGGATTATTGAAAAGAAAAATATCATTTTTCTTAACGTCTCCACTTCCCCATCGATGATAACCGAAAGATGACGTAAAAGGCACACGATAACCATAACTCCAACGATTGACCAATACTCGTTCACCGGCATAAAGTGTATTTTCCATTCCGGAAGAAAGGATCGTGCAAGATGTCACAAAGAAAGTCCGGATACCCAGCATAACCAAAACAAAAATGAAAATTACTACTAATGCCTTTTTCATTCAAAATTATTTAATATTGTCGACCCATCGGAAAATACGATTCCAACGTATCTTACTGGTATCTTTATCTATAGAAAGCCATATCAGAATAGGTTTACCTACAATATGATCTTCAGGGACAAACCCCCAATAACGTGAATCTGCAGAATTATGACGATTATCACCCATCATCCAATAATAATCCATTTTAAACGTATAACGATCAGTTTGTTTTCCATTGATAAAGATTTTCCCATCTTTTACTTCAAGACGATTTCCTTCATACACTGCAATCGGACGTTCATAAATCGGAAGGTTATCTTCGGTCAGTTTGAGAGTCTTACCTTTTTTGGGAATCCAAACCGGACCATAATTATCTCTTGTCCAGCTTTTGTAAAGATCTAAAGGATACAATCCGTCCGTATCTGGATCTTCATCCAATTTAATTTCTGAAACAAGACCGGTTAAAGCTTTTAACCCATTATAAGCCTTTTTCGTAAGAGGAATCCAATATAAAGTGCCTTCTGGATTATGCTGAGACACATCTTCAAGACTTATACCCAAATCATAACGGACTTCATCGGGTATCGGAGCTTTTGTTTTCACATAATACCCGTATTGTACATTATCGGGTTCTTTATTCGGCTTTCCATCCAGATAAACAATCCTATTTTTAATCTGAAGCGTTTGTCCAGGCAATCCTACACAGCGCTTTACATAGTTTTCACGTCTATCGGTAGGACGTGAAATTACTTTACCAAACATCTGAGGATTATTTTTAATATATTGACGTCCCAAAGAATAATAATTTTTATAAACAATCCGTTGCTCAGAACGTGTCATCTTAGAAAGATCGGGCTTATCTGTTGTAAGGCTTTGTCCATATCCATAGCACAATGAATAATAATCTGCAGCCTGATAATCGGGAGCCGTAACTACAGTATCACCGGAAGGATAATTAAAGACTACAATATCATTTAGTTTTACCTGTCCCACACCTTTCACTCTACGGTAACCCCAATGAGGGTACTCTAAATATGACTTTGTTCCGATTATGGGTAAAGTATGTTGAGTAAGAGGCATTGTCAGAGGTGTTTGAGGAATACGTGGCCCATAACTTAATTTACTGACAAAAAGATAATCACCTGTCAACAAAGATTTTTCCAAAGAGGAAGAAGGAATTTCATAATTCTGAAAAAAATAGATATTGACAAAATAGACAGCAACTAAAGCAAAAACAATAGCATCCACCCATCCCATTACGAATTGAACACTTTTATTTTTTGTTTTTTTCCACCATGACCAAGGAATCTTTTTAGTAATATAACTATCAAAAATAAAGGGCACAACAACAAGCCCCAACCAACTTTTTACCCAAATTAAAAATGCCAGATAAAAAGCCAATGCCACCCCAAACTTAGTCCATTGTTTTTTAGATATTTTCATCATTTACATCTTTTAAAACTGAAACAAATTTTTCATACCAAGCAAACCTTGATGAGCTATTGTATACTCCGCAGCCAAAACAGCTCCCAAAGCAAGGCCATTTCGATTTTTTGCGTCATGAATAATCGTAATACTGTCTGCCTCACTTTCATACCGAATAGAATGCATCCCGGGTACTTCTCCTTTTCTTATGGAACTCACCGGGATTTCATCCGATGCACAATCCGTAGAACCAGTCACCGTTCCGTCAGGAGCAGTAAAAGAACCTTTAACCCATCTATTCTTGCGATCTAAATTGGACAAAATATCCTCTGTCAAGGTAATGGCTGTACCGCTTGGAGCATCCAATTTGTGAATATGATGAGTTTCTTCTACACTAACATCAATATAATCCGGAAATTGATTCATAATTTTAGCGAGATATTTATTCACAGCTGAAAAAATAGCAACTCCCAAGCTAAAATTGGATGACCAAAACAATGTCTGGCCGCCTTCCGTACATAGTTTTTTCACTTCTTCGCCATGTTGTTCCATCCAGCCTGTACTGCCCGAAACCAATTTGACTCCGGCCTTAAATGTTTTCATATAATTCTGATAAGCAGAAGCCGGAGAAGTAAATTCTATAGCAACATCCGCACTTTTAAAAGCTTCAGATTGAAAATCCTCCTGATTATCAACATCGATAATACAGACAATCTGATGACCACGGCTAAGCGCTATACGTTCGATTTCATGGCCCATCTTACCATACCCTATTAGAGCTATTTTCATTTTCTTCCTAAAATTAATGTGATGCAAATATAAGGAATTCTCACGGAATCTATTAATTTTGCAACATTTAATAGATTTAAGAATATAAATTTAAGACTTTTAATCCAACACATCCTATGGAAGTTCTTCTCCACTATGCTTGGAAACATAAAATATTCCCACTCAAAGAACTAAAAAGTACATTGGGAAAAACAATAGAAATCATAGATCCCGGACTTCATAATAAAAATTCCGGTCCTGATTTTTTCAATGCGAAAATAAAGATTGACGGAATATTATGGATAGGAAATGTTGAAATTCATCAAAACACATCCGATTGGTATAAACATGAACATCATAAAAATCCTGCATACGATTCAATAATCCTACATGTTGCTGAGAATGCAGATTGCGAACTGTTTCGTTCAAATGGAGAATCTATTCCACAAATTCAATTACAATGTCCGGATAATGTCATAAATCACTATAACGAATTGACAAAAAACGATGACTATCCTCCTTGCTATAAAATTATTCCTTCCCTATCATCCTTTTTTATACATAATTGGATGAATGCCTTGCAAATAGAACGTATGGAAGAAAAATCCAAACTCATTCTGCAACGATGGGAAAAATATGAAAAAGATTGGGAAAGGACTTTCTTTGTTACTCTGGCACGAAACTATGGTTTTGGCATAAATGGCGAAATATTCGAAAGATGGAGTTCCCATGTTTCTTTAAGTGCAACGGCTAAATACCGCAATGATTTATTTAAAATTGAAGCGATTTTTTTCGGACAAGCCGGTCTTCTGAATGAAGAAATCTGTGATACATACTACCAAAAACTTCAAAAAGAATACCAATATTTGTCATATGCATTTGATTTGAAAAAAATGGAATCCCATCTTTGGCGTTTCATGCGGCTAAGACCGACAAATTTCCCATATATTCGCATAGCACAGTTAGCGTGGATTTATTATGAAAAACAAGGATTATTCTCCAAACTCATGGAATGCTGTACGTTATTCGATATTTACAATTGTTTGAATACTCAAACTTCCGAATATTGGGAAACTCATTACATGTTTGGAAAAGAATCTCCCAAATGTACAAAACATATGAGTAAGAACTCACAAGACCTGATCATTATCAATACCATAATACCTCTACTTTTTACATATGGAAAACATAGTTGCAATGAAGAACTTTGTCAACGGGCTTTAACTCTAATGGACAGATTAAAAGCCGAAAAAAACTTCATTACACGTATGTGGAAACAATGTGGACTAGAAATAAAAAACGCAGGTGACAGTCAAGCTCTTATCCAACTAAAAAAAGAATATTGCGATAAAAAGAAATGCTTGCATTGCAGAATAGGATTTGAATACTTAAAACGAAAATAATATGAAGAATTACATCCATGAACTCCGAATAAAAGTCCGTGATTACGAATGCGATCTACAAGGAATAGTCAATAATGCAAACTATCAACATTATATTGAACATGCACGCCATGAATTTCTTATTTCAACAGGACTTCATTTTGCGGAATTGCATCAGCAGGGTATTGACCCTGTAGTTGCCCGTATTACCATGTCATTCAAAACGCCCTTAAAAAGTGGTGACGAATTTGTATGCAAATTATCTCTGAAAAAAGAAGGAATTAAATATATCTTTTATCAAGATATTTACAGACTTGCAGATAACAAACTATGCTTAAAAGCCATAGTGGAAAGTGTATGTCTCATAGACGGTAAACTCGGTGATAGTCGTTTTTTCGATAAATTCTTTTCCCCTTACTTGAACGAATGAAAGAAAAAGAACTTATATGCAGCATAGCATTAACTCATATCCCGGGCATAGGACAAACAGGAGCACGAAATCTCTATAAAATCTTTGAAAGTGCAAGTGAAGTTTTCAAAAACAGA
>CAZKSK010000009.1:0-20554 GCA_964555225.1 uncultured Bacteroides sp. | reverse complement strand
CAAGGCAAGGCAGATTTCCTTACCGATTTATCAAAACGGGATGATGTCTCGGACGGGACCATTCTTGTTGCAGCGGATTTTAGAGGAGTGGGAGAAACTGGAGATCCCTACATCTACAATTATACAAAATATTGGAATAAAGAATACCGTTGTGCTGCCACAAGTATGCACATCGGACGTCCTATCATGGGGCAGCGAGTCTCCGATATGCATACATTACTTGAATTCTGTTCGAAAAACGAAAAATTAAAAGGTCATCGTATTACGGTTGTTGCAGATGGGCTTTATGGACCTGTCGTTATGCATGCAGCAATACTGGACGACCGGATAGAAAGAGCTACTTTAACAAGATGTTTAAAATCCTGGAATGAATATATCTCCAACCCATTACAAAGAGATATGTATTCAAATATACTCTATGGCGTTTTAAACTATTATGATTTACCGGATTTAATAAAGTTATCGAACAATAAGGTCAAAATAATAGATTAGATTATAGAAAAACAATGATGAAAGCATTAACGGCTGTGTTAAAATAACTAACAAATACAGTTAACATAAATATGATTATTATTTTTGCTGACAACTTTCTAGTATAACACTGCCGTTAATCTTTTTTATTACTATGTTTAGATTCGCATTAACAATTTGTATACTGATACAAACGACCTGTTTGCCTATAATAAAGGCAGATACAAAAATACCATATCACGGAAGTAATACAGATCTATTAAGCGGATTACCCCAAGACATGCAATGCGTCTTCACACACTATTCCACAGAAGACGGTCTGCCGCAAAACAGAGTAATGTATATGCTTCAAGACCACAATGGATTCATGTGGTTTGCTACATGGGATGGGTTATGTCGTTTTGACGGATATGATTTTGTCACTTACAAAGCCAGACCGGATAATAATATATGTCTGACCAGCAACCGTATAGATTGGATAGGAGAAGATTCACAAGGTTATATATGGCTTTTGTCATTTGACAAACATGCATATCGATTTAATCCTTACCATGGAACTTTTGAAAAGATCATTCCAAAAGGTGCTGAAAATCTAAATATTAGAAAAATTATTATTCTAAAGAATCATGTCATATGGCTTATCTCCGATAACAATGCATATCGAATTGTCTTAAAAGACAAAAAAAGATATATCGTTCAATGGCATGAAAACAAAAAAGTACATTCCGTTTTTCTGGATTCAAAAAAAAATGAATGGATCCTTACAGAAAATGGAATAAGATTGTTTCTTCCTGAAAATAATACTTCATTGAATTTTTTCATGAACGAAAAAGGATCCGAAAAAAAACAATCTTTTTTTTCTGCCTGCGAAAGAAATAATAATATTTACATTGCTGCCGAACAAGGTTTATTATGGAAATATATTGAAAAGGACAAGCGCTTCATTCCGATAAAAATCCCGACACCAAGTAACATTAAAGACCTTGATGCTCTAGGTAAATATCTTATAGTCGCCACAACGGAGAAAAATGGATTTTATATATATGATACGCGTTCCGGTCACATTTTTTCCTATACGGAAAAGAATATAAAAGATTTAAAAGGTATTGTCATAAAATCAACTTATGTCGATCGAAAAAATTTAATCTGGTTTAATGTTCAAAATCTAAATACTGTATGCCGTTTTAATTTTGTCACAGGTCGTTTTAAGAAAGATGTTCTTAAAAATGAATTGGGAGAATCCGTAAATTCCAATCCGAACTTTCATATCCATGAAGATGTTTTGGGAAACCTCTGGATACAACCCCGTAATGGAAATTTTTCCTTATACGATAGAAAAAACGATCATTTGGTACCCTTTTTTAACGACTATAATTCTTCCTCATGGCACTTTTCTGACAAACTTCACGCAGCGATGAGTGATCGTCAAGGAAACCTTTGGCTTTGCACTCATTCCAAAGGACTCGAAAAAATTTCATTCGTTCACAGGCAATTTGATTTTAAAGTGATCAGTAACCTGCAAAAAGGAGCATTAGCTAATTCGGTAAGAACTATGTATCAAGATCATAAAGGTAATTACTGGTTTAGTCTAAAAAACGGTCAAATTTCGGTTTTTGATATTCATTGGAACTATTTGGGATACCTGACAAATAAGGGAACGATAGAAAAGTACGGCTCACCTATCGATGGTGTTGCGTATAGCATAATGCAAGATCATTTCGGAGATATCTGGATCGGAACTCGTGGAAAAGGATTATTGCACTTACAAGAAAATGGAACTCTTCATTATAATATTACACAGTATATTTATAAAGAAAACGATATTTACAGTATCAGCGATAACAGCATCTACAGTCTTTATGAAGATAAATTCGGACATATCTGGATAGGAACATTCGGGCACGGACTCAACTATATTGACCGGAAGGAAAAAAATCAGCTTGTCCGTTTCACCAATTCTCGAAATAATTTGAAAAGTTATCCTTCTGCATGTGCCGAAATACGTCAAGTTTGCCCTGATAAAGAAGGTAATATATGGTTGGGAACTACACAAGGAGCTATTAGCTTCAATTCGCACTTCCAGAATCCTGAAAACATTCATTTCAACAGATATAAACGCATACCCGGAAATAAAAACACTTTAAGTAACAATGATATATTTAATATTGTCTGTACAAAAAAAGGAGAAATGTTTTTTGCAACATTTGGCGGAGGTTTAAGTCGTTTAATACATTTAAGTCCTGAAAAAGCTATTTTTAAATCCTATACCACAAAAGAAGGACTCCCCAGTGATGTATTGTTATCAGCCGTTGAAGATAATAAAGGTTTTTTATGGATAGCAAGTGAAAACGGACTTTGCCGTTTCGAACCCCAAAAAGAACATTGTGAGAATTTCAGTGGTTTCACACTCGGACAAACCAACATACAGTATGACGAAGCATCCGTGATGAAAGATCGCTCGGGACGTCTTTATTTTGGAACCGGCCGCGGTTATATTTCCTTTCTCCCCGATCAAGTTAAAAAAAGTACTTTCACTCCGCCTATTGTATTTTCACACCTCTATGTCCAACAACTAGAAGCAGAACCCGGGACCAATCAATCTTCTTTAACCGAAGATATAAATTACACACCGAAAATCACATTGAAGCCAACGGATAAAATATTCACAATCGTATTCTCCGCATTGGATTTATCCGACAAAGCAGGCATCAGTTATAAATATATGCTGGACGGATTCGATCAAAAATGGCAACTTACCATAGACGGACAACATCAAGCCACATATACCAATCTGCCAAAAGGGACCTATGTCTTTCGTGTACGTTCGACCAACGCCGACGGTATATGGGTAAATAACGAACGGACCTTATCAATTACAATGATGCCTACTTTTTGGGAAACATATTGGGCTTATGCACTATATATCCTCATTTTGATGTTCATCATCTGTATAGTAGCCTACATCTTATTTGTAATCTATAAATTAAAGCATAAAGTAAATATTGAAAAACAAATAGCTGAGATAAAACTACGTTTTTTTACAAATATATCACATGAACTACGTACTCCTTTGACTTTGATTTCCGCTCCACTCGAATGTGCCTTTCACGACGAAAGTCTCACTTCACAAACAAAACAATATTTGAAAATCGTGAAGCAAAATACATCTCGCATGCTTAATCTGGTCGATCAAATACTCGATTTCAGAAAAATACAAAACCACAAAATGAAATTATGCGTTCAAAAAACAGACGTCGTAGCCTATATTCGCCGCATTACCGAAAACTTTCAAACTTTAGCGGACGAACACCACATTGACCTGATTTTTGAAAGTGAAAAAAACAATATATTTATTTGGGTTGATACCGATAAATTGGAAAAAATCATTTTCAACTTAATTTCGAATGCATTCAAATATACTCATGACGGAAAAACCATTCAAATCTTTATATACGAAAACGAACAATGTGTATCTATTGAAGTAAAAGACCAGGGAATCGGTATTCCTGACAACAAACGAAATTTTTTATTCAAACGTTTCGAGAATCATTTAAATGGCGATTACCTTATCAATGAAAGCACAGGAATCGGACTTTCTCTAGTCAAAGAATTAGTAGAACTGCATAAAGCCACAATTGAGATAGAAAGTAAACAAGGACAAGGTTCTAAATTTACAGTAAGTTTCAAAAAAGGCAAAGAATATTTTGATGAAACAGTCGAATATATATTAAATGACGGTACCGAAGATGACGAAGCAAAAGAATCCGCAATGACGATTGAAAAAATAAATAAAGAAGAATTAAACAGATCTTTGTTAATCGTTGAAGACAATAATGAATTACGGGGATTCTTAAAGAATCTTTTTATGTCATCATTCAAGGTATATGAAGCCTCAAACGGAGAAGAAGGTTTTGAACTTGCACAACAAAAAACACCCGATATAATTATCAGTGATGTTATGATGGAAAAGAAAGACGGATTAACCATGACCAAGCAACTCCGAAAAGATATCAATACAAGTCACATCCCTATTATCCTACTTACTGCCAGAACAATGATAGAAAACAAACTGGAAGGACTTGAGACAGGCGCAGACGATTATATAACAAAACCATTCAGTGCCTCGTATCTAAAAGCAAGAGTAGAAAATCTTTTATTGCAACGTATTAAACTCAGAAATCTCTTTACAGCAGATTTATTGAACCTGAATAAAAATGAAAAACAAATCACTGTAACCGGCATTACTCAAAATGACAAAAGCTTTCTTTCAAAGGTAACAGAATTGATTGAAAAAAATATGGACAACAGTGAGTTTATTGTTGAAGACATGGTAAAAGAATTTGCTATGAGCCGCACCGTATTCTTCAAAAAACTTAAAGCCCTAACAGGATTATCTCCCGTAGAATTTATTCGTACCATGAGAATACGGCGAGCTGCACAGCTCATTGAAACGACAGATTACAACATGACTCAGATTTCTTTCATGGTGGGTATAAATGGCAGTAGATACTTTAGTCGCTGCTTCAAACAAATGTACGGTTTATCACCCACGGAATATAAAGAAAAGATGAAAAACAAAAACTCCGATTAATTTTTGATTTAACTGTTGCAATCAAAAAGATTGTGAAACACCATTGACAGAAACATTGTCCATCTTTGAATTTTGAAAGGCTGTCTTATTCCAAGAAGCATCACGTGCTTTTACATTCAAATCTTTAAATTGAAACCCTGACAATTCGTACTCCTTTTCATTTTTTTCCGCACCGATAAATTTGTCACAAACTAAATCCAAATTAGACATGGTAACATTAGTTCCATATGACTTGGGTATTTCCGTATTTCCTTTTAAGTCAAAAAACTGCTTCCATGATATAAGACTCAGCATTGCCCGACAAAAACCTTTTACATGATCTACTGTTATATATTCATAATGTTGAGGTGTATCCGGACGCATCTTCAACAATAACAAGGAACTTCCGCCATTCACCTGACAATTACGCATCAATACATTAGAGACCCGGACAGACTCACTGCCACAAGTCATACAAGAACCTGTCGTGTGATCAAACAAACAATTTTCCACAAGGATATTCTTATTCGGACCGTTATTCGGATCTTTATCCGCTTCGGGGCCCTTACCTCCCTTAAAACAAATAGCATCATCATTAACCGTGATTCTACATCCTTTTATAAGGAAATTGGAACATACATCCATATCTATTCCATCGGCACTGGCAGAAGCGATAGGTTTAACGGGTGAATAAATCCTTAGATTTATCAGTTTGACCCGATCGCAACGATAATAATGACTCGTCCAGAAAGGAGAATTCTGTAATGTTACGTCTGCTATCTGAACATTACGACAATTGGAAACAAAAAGAAGCCGAGGCCTCATTTCATCTTTGTTGGTACATTTCGGGTTCCACTGCCGACGGAGACGAAATGCTTTCCAATAAGGTGTTCCGTTACCATCAATCGTTCCACTGCCACTAATCGTAAAACCATCCAAATTTTCAGCATTAATCAAGGCTCCGAAATATT
Organism: uncultured Bacteroides sp.; assembly: GCA_964555225.1. Classification (GTDB taxonomy): domain Bacteria; phylum Bacteroidota; class Bacteroidia; order Bacteroidales; family Bacteroidaceae; genus Phocaeicola_A. Next base: position 14,542 of record CAZKSK010000009.1, on the reverse strand, counting down.
TGCAATACTGTCCTTCTATTCTTGTCATAATCACAGGAAAATCCGTGATTTTTTCACTTCCAAGAAGAACAGCTCCTCTAGTAAGATAAAGATGAGTACCCTGTTTAAAGAAGAGTGATCCGCTCTTATATATTCCCTCCGGAATAAACACTACACCACCTCCCTGCGTAGCTGCTTTATCTATTACCGACTGAATCAGTTCCGTTTGAACAATATTCGGATCGCTAACAGCCCCGTAATCGGCAATATTATATATTTTCCCAAGAGAATCCAAAGGAGAAACTCCACTTTGCTTGAACCATTCCGTAATCGGTTCTCCATTAGGAAAAACATCTTGCTTTGCCTTTTTTACCTTTGCCGTTACAGGCAAAATAAAACTAACTCCTAACAAAAAGAAAAGTAATTTTTTCATGATTTGATTTTTTAAAATAAACGAATTCATTGTAAAGAAAACCATAATTATTGAGAATGCAAAAAATCAATATAAAATTTTTCGGATATATAAAAAATAAGAAACCGATAAAATAAAAGATCGGATAATGCTCTTTATCATACATTTTTTTTACATTTGCCTTTAAAGAAATATTTAAATATATAAAATATTCATATGAAAAAAATTAAAACGGGATTGGCTGCTTTCGGTATGTCGGGACAAGTATTTCATGCCCCGTTCATTAATGCTAATCCAAATTTTGAATTATCCATGATTGTCGAACGCAGTAAGGAACTTTCCAAAAAACGATATCCTAACGCCCTTATTGTCCGCAGTTTTGATGAACTTTTGACTTCCGATATAGAATTGATTATTGTAAACACTCCGGATACAACTCATTATGAACTTACAAAAAAGGCGTTGGAAGCAGGCAAGCATGTTATTGTGGAAAAGCCATTTACTACAACGGCACAACAAGGAAAAGAACTGATAGACATAGCGAAAAGAAAAGGATTGATGCTAAGCGTATTCCAGAATAGACGTTTGGATTCCGATTTCTTAACGGTAAAACAAATTATCGATTATGAAGCACTCGGACGATTGGTCGAATTCGAATCTACTTTTTCACGCTATCGCAATTTCATCAAGCCCGATACGTGGAAAGAAATCGGTAAATCAGGTGAAGGACTCATCTATAATCTAGGGTCACATGTTATAGATCAGGCTCTTCAGCTTTTTGGAATGCCCGAGGCAATTTTTGCAGATATCGCAACATTACGTTCCAATGGAAATGTCGATGATTATTTCATCATTCATCTGTTGCATCCGGCAAATGCACCAGAAGTCAAAATAACATTAAAATCAAGCTATTTAATGTGCGAAGCCGAACCTCGATTTGTATTGCACGGCACAGAAGGTTCTTATATAAAATATGGTGTGGACAGACAGGAATCCGATCTTACCGCAGGACTTACACCCTATTCACCACATTGGGGTGAAGAAGATGAAAGTTCATGGGGATTATTGCATACGGAAAAAGACGGATCCGTCATTAAAGGAAAATATCCGAGTGTTCCCGGTAACTACGGAGATTTTTATGATAATATTTTCCTGCATTTACGCTGTAACAGTATCTTGTTAAGTGACGCCGAAGGAACTCTTCCTGTCATTCAACTCATAGAAGCAGCCATTAAAAGCAGTCGCGGACAAACCGTAATAAAACTATAATTATTTTATCAACATATTTTCGCCGATACCTACAGCTTTGACCGTTTTATCTTTACCCTTTTCCTTATAAATATATCCGCGGAACATTCCTGTACTATTAAAAGGCATCGCAAAATTACCGTTTTTATCAATGGCGATCAATCCACCATTACCTGCATTCGAATTAAGTTCGGTATGAATAATATAATCAGCCGCTTCTGAAATAGGCTGATGCAATAACTTTACACGAAAAGAAAGATTGCTGGCCACTGCATGACGAATAAAATATTCTCCATGTCCGGTACAAGAAACAGCACAACCGTTATTATCAGCATAAGTTCCGGCTCCGATAATAGGAGAATCACCGATTCTTCCCCATTGTTTCTTGAACATTCCACCGGTACTGGTCCCTGCTGTCAAATTACCTTTCATATCGAGGACAACACATCCCACCGTTCCATTCTTCTTCTTTTTAAATTCATCTACCCATTTCATTGTTTTAGGAGTTGCAAAATACATATTGTCTGCAACCATTTCCAAACCTTGTGTCTTGGCAAATTCATCCGCTCCTTCTCCTGCAAGCATCACATGTGGACTCTTGGTTTTTACAGCCCAAGCTGCATCTATAGGATGTTTTATAAATTTCACTCCGGCTACGGCACCTGCAGAAAGATCTTTTCCTTCCATAATTGAAGCATCAAGTTCAAAAGTTCCTGCATTCGTACACGTGGCTCCTTTCCCCGCATTAAAAAGCGGATTGTTTTCAAAATAATTGATTACCGCACGTACTGCCAATTCACCGTCAGCACCTGTAGACAGTATTTTACTACCGATAGTTAAAGCCGAATCAAGTGCTGCATAATACTGAGCAGCTTTTTCCTTATCACCTTCAATACCTTTTATATTACCGGCCCCACCGTGAACCAATATCACATAATCTCTTTGGGCCAAAAGATCTCCGGCACAAAAGAGCATCAAGAAAATAAATAAAATACCTTTTTTCATAATCATTAATTATATAAAATACCTATTAAAAAAAGGAGGAAACTTACTTACTTAAGCTTCCTCCTTTTGTTGTCCTACGAAGACTCGAACTTCGTCAAACAGAACCAAAAACTGTTGTGCTACCATTACACCATAGGACAATACCTCACGCTTCTTTTACGAAAGCAGTTGCAAAGATATAGGTTTCACCCTATATTTGCAAATATTTTATTCAAATTTTTATTTCGCTATCAACAAGTAATAATTTTTCTTTCCTTTTTGCACCAGCAAGTACTTTCCGTCCAGCAAGTTTGCCGCGGTAATGTCCAAATCGAAAGTTTCCAGTTTCTCCTTATTTACGGCTACACCGCCACTTTGTATCAATTTACGCATTTCTCCTTTTGATGCAAAAACCGGTGCCTGTTCCGTGAACAAATCCACAGCCTTTATTCCACCACCAATAACATCCTTAGAAACTTCAAACTGAGGAACTCCTTCAAAAACGGAAAGTAAAGTATCTTCGTCAAGTCTCAATAAAGATTCATGCGTACTTTTCCCGAAAAGAATATTGGAAGCATCGACTGCTGCATTATAATCATCCTCGGAGTGAACCATAATAGTCGTTTCCCGAGCAAGACGCTTCTGAAGAATACGACGCCCCGGATCCTGTTTATGTTCTGCAACAAGTCCTTCTATGGTTTCCCTATCCAAACTCGTAAAAATCTTGATATATCGTTCGGCATCATCATCACTCACATTAAGCCAGAATTGATAGAATTTATATGGACTTGTACGTTTCGGGTCCAACCATATATTTCCGCTTTCCGTCTTTCCGAATTTTTTTCCGTCAGCTTTTGTAATCAAAGGACAAGTAAGAGCAAAAGCTTCCGCTTCAGTACCGAGAGTTCTCCGGATGAGCTCTGTACCGGTAGTCATATTCCCCCATTGATCATTACCTCCCATCTGCAATTTACAACCTTTATGCTGATAAAGATATAAAAAATCATAGCCTTGCAAAAGCTGATAAGTAAATTCGGTAAAAGAAAGTCCATCACGAGCTTCACCGTTAAGACGCTGTTGCACGCTTTCCTTAGCCATCATATAATTAACGGTAAGATGTTTACCGATAGTACGGACGAAATCAAGAAAAGTCATATCTTTCATCCAATCATAATTGTTCACCAATTCAGCCTTGTTAGGAGCATCACTTTCAAAATCAAGAAACTTTCCAAGTTGTTTCTTTATGCATTCCTGATTGTGGCGAAGAGTTTCTTCATCCAAAAGATTGCGTTCCAGACTCTTTCCGGAAGGATCCCCGATCATTCCCGTAGCGCCTCCGACAAGTGCCAAAGGTTTATGACCGCAACATTGCAGATGACGAAGCATCATGACTCCGCAAAGATGGCCTATATGCAAAGAATCTGCCGTAGGATCGGTACCTAAATAAGCTGTTACCATCTCTTTCTGTAAAAGTTCCTCTGCTCCCGGCATAATCTGGGCCAACAATCCGCGCCACCTTAATTCTTCAACAAAGTTTTTATTCATCGAACAATATATTTAAATAATTGATTTTATTTGATTTAAAAAAGTTATGCAAAAGTACGACCTTTCACTTGAAAGAACAAATTTTTCCATTTAAAATGTACTATTTCCAGAAAAGGAGACTATTCCTGTTTACGGACTCGACGAGTTGTTTGATTGGCATGGATAAACATTCCGCCACATTCGAGTAGATAGTATCAATGGGAAGTTCACTTTCATCCGTTTCAATAAAAAGACGATCAACCGGAATCACCGACAAGGATTGTCGAGAATAATGTTCGCCGACCGACAGGTAAAAACCCTCTTTCAATAATTGTCCAGCAATCTCTGCTTTTCCTCTGAATCCGTGAATTATCCATGGCTGACAAGGTGAAAATTCTCTGTAAAGAGCCATGATTTCATTGAAAGCATGTACAACATGAAGAATCATAGGTTTCCGAATCTTTTCTGATAATTTTATTTGTTGCTTAAATATTTTTATTTGTAAGTTCAGATCTCTATCGCATCGCTTATCCAAACCACACTCTCCCAAACCCAAAACTTGCGGATGAACGACCGCTTTTTCAAGAGTTCTAAAATCATTAGTAAAAGAAGCATCGGAAACATACCACGGATGAATTCCTATGGAATACCATAACCCTTCCTGCGGATAAAAGTCCGAAGGATAGCAATTAATAATTGTTTTGCCACCTTTTCTCTGATGAGTGTGAATATCAATAAATTCCATTAGGGTACAGGATCATAGCCGGACCCTCCAAAAGGATGACAACGGAGTAACCGTCTAATAGCCAAATACAATCCTTTTACAGGTCCATGCTTTATAATTGCCTCTTTGGCATATTGTGAACAGGTAGGTACAAAACGACAGGATGGCGGTGTCATGGGAGAAATAAATTTCTGATAGAAAATAATAGGTAAAAGCAATATTTTTATTAAGATTTTTCGCATGATTTAAGTTTTTCTGTCATACGCAATAACATATTGCGAACTTTATTTTCAACATCATTTGTCAAACAAAGGTCTTTGGATAACCAAATAAAGCCGATAGCCAGACTATAATCCTTATCGGACAGATAATCAAGAAGTATATATTTGTTCTTTCTATATGCTTCACGAAGTTTACGTTTAACCAGATTACGATCAACGGCATGATGAAAATACCTTTTAGGTACGCTCGTTAAGATCGAAGCTGCAGCAGCCTCATTTCGCGGAACAGGGACAAACACAATGCGTAAAGGAAAAGCAACCAGCGATTTGCTTCCACCGGAAAAAAGCCTGTCTATCTGAATTTTACTACTCAGTCGTTCCGCTTTCCTTAAAGTATTTCGTTGCTCCAATTTGTTCATAAAAAAAGCATTGTTTCACAAAGATACGATTCTTTACCGAAACAATGCTATATTATTTATAATTAATATCTATTACTTGTTATGCTTCTTTAAATACAATTCCAATGCTGCCGTCATTGACGGAGCCTCTTTTGTAGGAGCTTCCAAATCAAGACGTAATCCGGAATCCTTAACCGCTTTAGCCGTTGCAGCGCCAAAAGTGGCGATAGAAATATTTCCTTGTTGAAAATTCGGAAAATTCTTTAGCAGCGAATTGACTCCGGAAGGACTGAAGAAAACCAACATATCATAATCAAAAAGTTCATCCTCTTTAAAATCATTGCTGATTGTACGATACATAACCGCATCCGAATGGTCAATGCCATTCTTATCCAACAAATTCTTCACTTCATCTGTATGTACATTCGACATCGGCACCAGAAACTTTTCACCTTTATGCTTCACGATAAGAGGCAATAAATCATCAATCTTGCCCGTGGTTCCAAAGAACACCTTGCGCTTTCTATATTGGACATATTTCTGAATATAAAGAGCAACACTTTCCGTGATACAGAAATATTTCATTGTTTCCGGTATCGTAACACGTAATTCATCACAAAGATGAAAAAAATGATCAATGGCATGACGTGATGTGAAAATGACAGCCGTATGATCAATCACTGAAATTTTCTCCTGCCTGAACTCCTTGGCAGTCAGTCCTTCAACTTTTATGAAAGGACGAAACACGATTTCAACCCCAAATCTCTGAGCAATATCAAAATAAGGAGACTTCTCTGAAGTCGGCCTGGGTTGCGATACAAGTATTTTATTTACTTTCATTTAAAAAATCAATAAAGTATTACTCAAAATTAGCACTTGCCAAATAAAAAGACAAGGCATCAATTCAAGGGTGCAAAAGTACACAATTAAATAGAAAAAACCATATTTTTCACTAAAAAAGATACTAAAACATTTATAAACCAATAAGATTTGACTCAAAATCACGATAAAAATAAAAAATAAGGAAGATTGAGTAAAATCAAAATTAAAATAATTGGCTAACAGGACTACCGGAAAACAACAAAGCCCCACCAATGCAACCATTAAAAAATAGGATTCATGCCATAGAATTCTTTGATCTTTTCTAAAAAAGACCCAATTCACAAATTGATAAAGCAATCCTTTACAAACAAAAAACAAAAAAAAGATCAAGGTATAAACACCCAATGAAAGAACAGCCGGTACATGATATACGAAATCAGGATTCGTTGCTTGTGTATAATACAAAAAACCGAAACCGAACATCACGCAAGTTTGAACAACAAGAGCCCATTTATAACGAAACTCGGAACTTGTTTCTACCGTAAAAACGTTATCAAGATTATGTGAATGAAAAAAACTTTTTATTTGTTGCAAAAAGAAATGTTTTCCGAAAGTCAAGACATAGCATGTTACAAAAAAACACAAAAACAAAACTCCCGTAATAGCATTATCATTACCGATATTATAAGGTATCGGTAAACCATCCTTTCCCCAATGCGGTGTAACTTTTATAGAAGTAAACAAAGAATCCAAAGATGGATATTCCATTTTATAATAAAGTGGAAGAGTATCTGCCGGAGCAGCTTGAGTCACCGTATCCTTCAGCATGCAATACGTAGTCGTATCGTTTACGTTTGTTACGAAATCCGAATCCGTTTCCAAACTTTGTCCTGAACGAAGGCTGTCAAACTGAACCGCATTCATATTTCCGCAAATTTTCGTACACCCTTATCCCATACGGGGACTGTACAAACCATATCCATCGCTTCTTCCGGCGTTTCGGCCACTTTCCAGATTGCAGCATGCTGCTTACGCATAAAATTTTCATCAATTGCCTTTTGAAGCATAGCCAATAGCGGGTCATAAAAACCATTCACATTAAGAATAACAATAGGGTTCAAATACAACCCCAACTGTTTCCATGTAATTACTTCCAACAATTCTTCCAAAGTTCCGCAACCACCGGGTAACGCAATAATAGCATCCGAAAGTTCACTCATTTTTTGTTTTCTCTCATGCATTGTTTCCGTAACAATCAACTCCGACAATCCGTCATACTGCCATCCTTGTTCTATCATAAATCTCGGAATGATGCCTGTTACCTTACCTCCCGCACTTAAAACGCCATCGGCACAGGCACGCATCAAACCTATACGACCGGCTCCGTTAACAAGATCAATACCTTTTTGGGCCATAAGTCTGCCCAAATCTTCGGCAGCACGAAAATAAACTTCATCTATTTTAGTACTGGAAGCACAAAACACGCAGATTTTTCGAATTGTATTCATTGTCCTTTTCAATATTTTTGCAAAGTTACAAAAATCTCCGTTTTCTCTTAACGAGAAAGCGGAGATTTCCTATATTCATAACTAATTATAATAAGTGAAAAGCTTCCTTTATTTTATCTACATAATCAAGTTTTTCCCAAGTGAAAAGTTCTACGGTCAAATGCTTTTCAGGTTGATAACGTGAAGTGAATACTTTGGTAACGATCTGTGGTTCACGCCCCATATGACCATATGCCGCTGTTTCACTATAAATAGGATTACGCAATTTTAATCTGTCCTCAATAGCCTTCGGCCTCAAGTCAAATATTTCATCAATTTTCTTAGCAATCTCACTATCGGTCAGATTCACATGACCACGTCCGTATGTATCTACATAAATATTGATAGGACGCGCCACACCGATTGCGTATGATATCTGAACAAGAATTTCATCCGAAACACCTGCGGCAACCAAATTTTTTGCGATATGACGAGCTGCATAAGCGGCACTTCTATCCACTTTGCTCGGATCTTTTCCGGAGAATGCGCCTCCTCCATGTGCACCCTTGCCTCCGTAAGTATCAACAATAATCTTTCTTCCTGTCAATCCGGTATCACCGTGAGGTCCGCCAATCACAAACTTACCTGTCGGATTTACAAAATATTTGATATTCTTATTGAATAGAGATAGCACGGCAGAATTGTGTATTTCAGAAATAACTCTCGGCATCAAGATTTCAATGACATCTCTCTTAATTGTAGAAAGCATTGATTCGTCGGCTGCCTGTCGGGCTTTCGCCGAATCATCTTCCGGAAGAACGAATTCATCATGCTGGGTAGAAACCACAATCGTATCAATTCTTGCAGGACAACCGTTATCATCATACTCAATAGTAACCTGACTTTTGGCATCGGGACGAAGATAAGTCATCACTTTTCCTTCTTTCCTTATTTCAGCAAGAACCATCAGAATCTTATGTGCCAAATCCAGCGAAAGAGGCATATAATTTTCCGTCTCATTCGTAGCGTAGCCGAACATCATACCCTGATCGCCGGCACCCTGTTCCATAGGATCACTACGTTCCACACCACGATTAATATCGGCACTTTGTTCATGAATGGCCGAAAACACGCCACAAGAATTTCCTTCGAACATGTATTCACCTTTAGTATAACCAATCCGGTTTATTACACGTCTGGCTATTTCCTGCAAATCTACATAAGCTTCGGATTTAACTTCACCTGCCAAAACTACCTGACCGGTAGTAACGAGAGTTTCACAAGCCACTTTCGAATTGGGATCGAAAGCCAATAATTCATCAAGGATAGCATCCGATATTTGATCGGCTACTTTATCGGGGTGTCCCTCAGACACCGATTCGGAAGTAAATAAATATCCCATTTTATATAAACTATTAAGTTAATAATAAAAGGAATGATTTGGAGAGGGATCGCGAAAAACAGTGCTAAAGACTGTCTGTTTATTTAGCATTTTTTTCTGTGGTTGCAAGCTGCCCAAATCTTTCCACATTTCTTTTCGACTGCAAAGGTAATAATAAAAACCAAATAAATATGTATGTCAGATCCAATATTTTTATTTGACTTCAATTTTTGCCCATTACCTGACGTCCTTCTTCAAGATATTTTTCCAAACGTTGAGGCTCCTGCATATGATTCCACACATCACCTAGAAAAGCGGCACCACCGAATGATAATGACTGCAACCAAGGTATTGCGGAATAAGTAACTCCACCCAATGCAACGACCTTTTCATCAATTATTTTCTCCTGCCGGGCTTTTTCCAACAGATCGAAAGAAAAGGCACTCTTATAACCCTGTTTGGATATACTGTTGAAAATCGGACTTAAAAAAACATAATCCATTTTATTCTTCCACTTTTCGACTTCTTCTATAGAATGACACGAACAGCTGAGACTTCCTTTGAAACCTCGAGGAATATCATGATTCCGTGAATTAAGATGAATTCCTTGCAATTCATACCTGTCACAAAGTTCAAAATGATCATGCAAGACGATTGCCCCGTGAAACTTCGAAGGAATCTCTTCCAAAAGTTTCTGAACATTAATCTTATCTGAAAACGGCTTTCTAAGATGTATACTGTCTACCCCATTTTGAAGAAGCAAACCTATGGCGGAAGCTTCCCCCGATAAAAAATCGGGAGAAGTTATCACTATCCATTTCATGGTCTATCGTTTCTGACGTTCAATAATCATATCAGAAACTTTCTTTCCCGACATCAGCATACCACCGAAGATAGGTCCCATGCGAGGAGTCCCCGATACAGCCGATGCTGCCATTCCGCAAACATAAAGTCCCGGATAAATTTCCTTTGTTCCTTTCACTACTTCATCTTCTCCGGCAATCACATCCAGTGAACGTTCTCCGACTACACCTCCTGTCTCCGTATCAAGCCTTACCCCGTTTTTACGTGCCACAGTTTTACAAATCTCGCTGTCATGACCGGTTCCGTCAATGACAAATTTAGACATGATATTTATCGGATCCACATGGAGACCTTCACGCAATACGGGTGTCCAGTTCACAACGACTCCACTCACTTCATTGTTTTTGAAAACCACATCTTCCACCGAATAGCAATTGAAGATAGTAGCACCTGCATGAACCGCCTGATAAAGCAATGCAGAAGTACTCTCTATAGAATCCATCACATAAAGCTCATCTTCATAAGGAGCATAATTGATACCGAAATCTTTTACAATACCCAATGCGTCTTCTTGAACGACAATTTGGTTAAACATCATGGCCCCACCCCACATGCCTCCTCCCGGTGACAGCTTTCGGTCGAACTGCGCTACCTTCAATCCGGCCTTTGCCAGATAATAAGCAGCAACTATACCCGAAGGACCGCCTCCTACAATGGCTACGTCCAATTCGAGATGACTTTCCAACTTTTCGAAATAAGTCTTGATAATACCTTTTGATACTTGTGTTTCTATCATTTTTACTATTTTTTTGATGTTAAACAATTTTCTTTATCCAATGTCCGACTGATGCGCATGGCACAGAAATTAGGTCCGCACATGGTGCAATATTTTCCTTCCGTAGGATTAGCCGTCTTATAATATTCCAAAGCTTTTTCAGGGTCGAGTGACAAGTTGAACTGATCTTTCCACCGAAAGTCATAACGGGCTTTACTCAATGCATAATCACGCACCGAGGCACCCGGATGTCCTTTTGCCAGGTCCGCTGCATGAGCAGCAATCTTATAAGAAACAACCCCTACACGCACATCTTCCTTGTCAGGCAAGGCCAAATGCTCTTTCGGTGTGACATAACAAAGCATGGCAGTGCCATACCAACCTATCTGCGCCGCTCCTATGGCACTCGTTATGTGATCATATCCGGGTGCAATATCCGTAACCAAGGGTCCCAACGTATAAAAAGGCGCTTCGTGACATTTTTCTATTTGTCGGTCCATATTCTCTTTAATCTTATGCATGGGCACGTGTCCCGGTCCCTCAATAAATGCCTGTACATTCTTTGCCCAAGCACGTTCTACCAGTTCCCCCATTGTATCGAGTTCTGCAAACTGGGCCCGATCATTGGCATCATGGATACATCCCGGTCTCAATCCGTCGCCCAGTGAAACGGCAACATCATATTGAGAAAGGATGTCGCATATGTCGTCAAAATGTTCATAGAGAAAACTCTCACGCTGATGTATCTGGCACCACTTGGATATGATACTGCCTCCGCGACTTACCATTCCTGTAAGCCGATCCGTTGCATAATGCACATTTTTCAGGCGGATACCACAATGGATCGTGAAATAATCTACCCCCTGTTCGCATTGCTCGATGAGTGTATCCCGGAATAATTCCCAAGTGAGATCTTCGGCTTTGCCGTTTACTTTCTCCATGGCCTGATACATCGGAACCGTACCGACCGGAACCGGACAGTTGCGGATTATCCATTCACGGGTTTCATGAATATTGTCCCCTGTGGATAAATCCATAAGCGTGTCTCCGCCCCATTTACAACTCCACACCACTTTTTCCACTTCTTCTTCAATACTGGAAGATGTAGCCGAATTACCTATATTCGTATTGATCTTAACCAAGAAATTACGACCTATGATCATTGGTTCCGCTTCGGGATGATTAATATTTGAAGGTAACACAGCCCTTCCGGCAGCAATCTCGCTGCGGACAAATTCGGGCGTAATATAGGAAGAGATCCCCATTTGCTCACAATTCATATTTTCACGGATTGCCACATATTCCATTTCCGGAGTAATCATTCCCTGACGGGCATAATACATCTGAGAAATCTGATGTCCTTTCTTTGCTCTATAAGGCAAGGAAATGTGTTCAAAACGTAAGGAATCGAGAGAAGGATCCGCAAGCCTCATCCTGCAATATTCCGAACTTATTTCGGACAGTTGCTCTACATCTCCCCGTGCCGATATCCAAGGTTTACGAAAAGCGGGCAATCCTTTTCGCAAATCTATATCCACATTCATGTCACTATAAGGACCACTCGTGTCATAAACGATAACAGGAGGATTTTCCTTTCTTACCTCTTTCCCCTGTTCTATGGTAACCGTCGGAGTAAGCTTTATACGCCGCATCCCTACTTTCAAATCCGAATAAATCTTTCCCGACATATAAACCTTCTCGGAATCGGGATAAGTAATTCTTATCTTATCATTCATTTATTTTTATTTTATATTTAAACAATATCAATAGCCATCACACGCTTCATTTCCTCTACAGGATTTTCTGCGTTCAGAACACTTCCGCTTAACGCTATGCCACTTATACCCGTTTGCATTAAAGGTAAAATATCGTCATATCGAATCCCTCCTATTGCAATTACGGGAATTCGGATATTTTTATTCTTTACAGTCGATGATACGTTTATAACCCGCCGTCCCGAGAATCGGAGCCAGCTTTTTCTTTGTCGTAGTAAACCGGAACGGTCCGCAGCCCACATAATTACATCCCATAAGCCAGTGCTGTTCCACTTCCTCGAATGTATTGGCCGTACCTCCGATGATATAATCATTCCCCAAGATACGTCGGGCCTCATCAACCGGCATATCATGTTGTCCCAAGTGAACTCCGTTGGCATGAATCCGTTTTACCAGCTCTACATGATCATCAACGATAAATGTAGCCTTATGTTTTCGACAAAGGGGTTCTATCTGCTCCGCTAAAGCAATAATCTCATCGTTCGAAGCCTCTTTCATTCTCAGCTGAATCCATTTACAACCGCCTTCCAATGCCATCCGGGCACTATCCATATACGAGTAAACGTCCGTTTTGTGCGTAATAAATTGTATATTATTCATAATTCATTCTTTTAATCAATTTTTCCGGTGCAAAGAAATGATTGAGAGGACCATGTCCGTGTCCCGTTTTTACATTACATCCCTCGACCAAAGCCCGATGTACATAATTCTTCGCCAAAGAAACAGCCTCTTCCAATTTGTTTCCACGAGCCAAATAAGCCGTAATAGCGGATGACAACGTACAACCCGTTCCATGAGTATTTTCAGTGCACACGGTTTCTTCCGTAAAAGAGAGTTCTTCCATTCTTCCCGCTGCTTCTTGAGTAAATAAATAATCCGTTTTTATTTTTCCGGGTAAATGCCCTCCTTTAATCAAAACATTAGGACAACCCGACTCCATTATCTTTTCGGCAGCTTTTTTCATATCCGTCTCATCACGAATAATCATTGACGACAAAATCTCAGCTTCAGGAATATTAGGAGTGACAAGTTTAGCCTTGGGCAAAAGTTTTTGACAGAAAGTCGAAAGAGCATCAGCTTGCATTAATCGGGTTCCGCTGCTTGAAACCATGACCGGATCAATAATAAGAAAAGGAATAGGATAAGAATCGAGAACATCAGCTATCGCCGTAATGGTGGAACAATCATTTACCATTCCGATCTTCGCAAAGCGAATATCAAAATCCGTCATGATAGAACGAATCTGTCCGCTTACAATCTGTGGCTCTACGGCATATACCGCTTCCACTCCACAGGTATTTTGCACGGTTATTGACGAAATCACCGAGGTAGCATATACGCCAAGAGAAGACATCGTCTTAATATCGGCCTGAATACCCGCTCCCCCGCAACAGTCGGACCCTGCAATCGTTAAGGTTGTAATATAAAAAGACATTGCCCCGCTTAATAAAAAATTAAGAGGGGCAACTATTTAAATTATATACTCAACATCGAAAGTCTTTTTCGAATTTCTCTCCCTCCGGCTGCATTACCAGCATCAGGTTCAATGGGTATAATCTCAGCCAACCGATCGGTCGACACCCCTCTCCGGATTACTCCGAATTATAATGATACAAAGATAACTCTTTTAAGTTGAACTAACATAATATTTTTTTAAAAATATTTTCTGTCTCTTTTGACCTATGTAGATTTCATTATCAATCTTAATCCTCAAAATTAAAACAAATGAATAAATCATATAATAGAAATTTTTTAATGCAAAACTCATTTATTATGTATCAAATAGATTCAAAGATGATCCGCTTGGGACCATGGAATAAAATCTTTATGCTTTTGAACTCACAGAAAGACAATAGAGAGATCTTTACCTTTTATATCTTATGAAATATTTTTTAATCGCAGTATCTCCCATTTTGATGTTGGGGTTATACGCGAATTTAAAGAGAAGGGCTTGGGGCAATAACTTGAAAGTGAAGCCCATTAGCTCTGCCTTAAATGGCAGTGTAAG
>CAZKSK010000008.1:0-21408 GCA_964555225.1 uncultured Bacteroides sp. | reverse complement strand
CTCCGAAATCAAAAATCAGATTTTTTATTTTATTCATATTCTTCAAAACTTAGTGCAAAGATACAAATATTATCCGTATTATTAAATAGTATTTACTAGTGGTTTGAAGATGCGTATCTCAACATATTTAATAGTAATCGTTGTCCTACTATATTTGCTTTGTTTGCTCCTTTGTTATTGAATGTATTCATGGATTCGTCCATTCCGTCAAAATCAACAGGTCTGTCATATCTTTTAATCCCTTTTAAACAGGATGGAATATCCAAAGTCGTAATAATGATTGAACCTCGTCCTGCTTTAATTTCACTCATTGCGGAATAAATCTCCTTTCGATGATCTGAAACACAGCCGACTAAAACATTTCCACTAAAGTCTCTTAATCCAATTCTTCTGCGATTATACGCAGCAAAGCATTGGTATTCCCAATTGAACACACAGTTTGATGGTAGGCCTTCAAAAATAGGATGACTTCTATTAAAAAAGTTCCCGCCGTACCAGGATGTTCCTAATTTTTTGCTTCCTCTATAGTCAAAGACTTCTTTGTCACAGAGAAAATCAGCCCACGTTTCGGGATTGTCCACAATAACAAGAGTATGCCCGCTGTAAACCCATTCCATGATGTCACTTATTCCACTACCGAATTGGGTAGGCTCAAAAGCACCAACTATCATAAAATCACCATTGGGTGTTCCTCTTTCATAATCTTTTAGTTCGAGGCCCAATGAACGCAAATAATTATTGATAACTCCGGTTGTATCCGCTACCAGTCCATTTCTTGATATACCTTTAGCATTAGCAATAACAGCATAAAATTCATCATGACCCGATGTTATCTTCTTACCGTTCTGAAATAGAGTAGCTTCAATTTGAGTATAACCTTCTTCTTTTGCTATTACAGGGATTCCAAAAGTTAGATTTTCACCATAGGTACTATCACCAGAGATTTTTACTTTTTTCTGCATTAAACAAACTTTCTTACCTGAAGGGAAAGAGGCACTTATTCTAAGGATACAATTCCCCCTGATGTTTTTTTCATTGACAATATAGATATCTGTTGTAGTAGTATCTTTTACCGAAAGGACTTTATGGTTAAGTTTTACTGCCAGATATAGAGGACGGTTATAATAAGCTATATTTTCAGTATTTCCTTTAGGATTCCTATAGTTATCGACAATACCGGAATGGTTTTCAAGTTTCATGGATTCCCAACCATTAATGGCATAAGCATCAACCGTGTTGCATATCCTAATATTTTCGATGACACGACCTTGATAATAATAAGCAACATCACCCATCTTTCGAGTCAGACTATCCACACAGGGAAAGGCTTTGTTAAACCCTTTTTCTTTTAAGAAAGAGTCGTAAGCATCATACCATTTTAAATAATCATCGGCTTCCCAGCCTTTTGTTTTTTTATTTTTTAGTATTTCATCACGAATTAACTGGAGACGGGGAGGAGTACCTATGGCTCCTTCTTCACCCCAATATACAATTTCATTTTTGTTATTTGAAAAACGCAAATAATTGTCTTTTCCTTGATAAATATTATCATGATAAACACCAGGTCCTCCTGCATGATGATTATCCCACCATCCTTTATCGTAGAACGTGGTATCATTCGGCACAAGGTGTAATTTAAAATGTTTATTGGGGATGTTTTCCGGGTTTTGTCCGTTGCAAGAATTGTAAGTCAGTATTCGAGCCGGATCCAGCTTATGGGCCATTCTCATTTCTCTGTAATCCTCTGCTTGAGGGTCGGCCCCACGTTCATTATGGAGATTGTAGATAATTAGAGATGGATGTGACCTGTCGCGTAGAATCATGCGTGAAAGCTTTTCGTTACGGTATCCGAAATAGAATTTTGTATAGAGGGAACCGTCGTCGAATTTATTTGCAGGATATTGGTTTCCTCCGGGTTCTTCAAAATAGAGAAGTCCGAGTTCATCGGCTGCATTAAGAACATCCGTATTCCCGATAGAACGATGAAAATTTAACATATTAAGCCCTAATTGTTTAGCTATTCGAACTTGTTTATAAGCCAGTTCTTTTGAAGGTGTAATGCCATTATCCGGCCAGAAGCTCCAGGAAATGGCAGTTCGTAATACGATTCTTTTCCCGTTTAGATAGAATTGCTTATCTCCGTTTACGTTGCGAATTTCAAACCATCTGAATCCAAAATGTTTTTCCAGTTCATCATTCCCTAATTTTACGGAAAGAATATAAAGATTGGGCGATTCAGTGCTCCATAATTTTGCATGAGGTAAATCTATGTTGTATATCTTTTCTTGATTCATTTTATTTCCTTCAAATTTACATTTATATGTATATACAATCTTACCAGTATTTTTTTCTCTTATCTCCAGAGTTAGTGGGATAGGATTTTTCGAACTTGCAGAAGTTTCAACATGTACATTAACTGAATGGATGTTTGGCCTATTCTCTATATAAAGATCTTTGATATAAATGTTGTCTGTTTTAATTAAAAAGACCTTGCCCGTGATACCTCCAAATCCATGTGACGGATTGACCAGGTATTTTCCCCAATGATAACATTGGGAATCTTTCCAGTTGAAATTACCGTTAGGATCTGTGATACGTATGTCTACTGTGTTTTCTGCACCTGGTATGATAAATTTTGTGATATCGACATCAAACGGTGTACTATTTACTAGATCATAGCCGGCCATTTTTCGATTTATGAAAATTTCAGCTCTAAAACGTATTGATTCAAAATGTATAAAGATTCGTTTTCCCGTCCATGTTGCCGGAATATTTGTTTTAGTAGAAAACCAGGATACTCCAACATAATTTCCCGTCACTCCATAGGTAGAACCATTTTCGCCCCACATTTTGCCTTCAATGGTAGCCGGAAGATGAACGTCTTTCTTTTGCGGTTTTTCGAGAAGCGTCCATCCGCCAGTCGGTTCATTGATTGGAATATTTTCTATCTTTACAGGAGGCAAAAAGAGGATATCGTCTTGCCATTTGGCTTTTTTGTCCAAAGTAATGTTCCAACAATTTTTAGATATATCTATTCTGCTCCTTTGCCCAAACGAACTAAAAGTTATAAAGAGAAATATTAATGATATTATAAATTGTTTTTTATTCATGGTTGATATTTATTTAAATTTTGATTTACAAAAATATAAATTAATAAAAGTTATTTTGGGTAAAAATTATTCATTTTGGTGTAAATAATTGTCAATTTACATAGATAAGTTTTTTCTGGTTTTCGTCTTAGAAATTTTTATTTTATTTTAGCATTCAATTATTTAATATAGAAAATGAAAAAGATAACACTCTACGTAGCAGTTCTTGCTTTATTTGCTTTGGGAATAAATGCTCAAGAGCCTTATAAAGATCCTAAATTATCAGCTGAGCAACGTGCCGGAGATTTATTAAAGAGACTTACCTTGAAAGAGAAAGTTTCTTTGATGCAAAATTCTTCTCCGGCAATTCCAAGATTAGGTATCAAGCCTTATGATTGGTGGAGCGAAGCTCTTCACGGTATCGCTCGTAATGGAAATGCTACGGTATTTCCACAAGCTATCGGAATGGCTGCATCGTTTGATGCGGCTTTGTTGTTTAAAGTATTCGATGCAGCAAGTGATGAGGCTAGAGTAAAATATCGTCAGGCATCTTCGCAAAATAAGTTTGGCAGGTATCAGGGACTGACCGTTTGGACTCCTAACATTAATATATTTCGTGATCCCCGTTGGGGAAGAGGGCAGGAAACCTATGGGGAAGATCCTTTTTTAACCGGTGTGATGGGACAGGCTGTTGTCCGAGGATTACAGGGAATGCCTAAAAAAGGTTATGATAAGCTTGATGCGTGTGCCAAGCATTTTGCCGTTCATAGTGGACCTGAATCGACTCGACATAAGTTCAACGCTGAAAATATTTCACCACGTGATTTATGGGAAACATACTTACCGGCTTTCAAAGATTTAGTTCAAAAAGCTGATGTAAAGGAAGTCATGTGTGCATATAATCGCTATGAGGGTGAACCTTGTTGTGGTTCCAATCGCTTATTAACTCAAATTTTGCGGAATGAGTGGGGGTATAAACATTTGGTAGTTACAGATTGTGGGGCGGTTTCGGATTTTTTTCGTCCGTGGGGACATAAAGTCGATTCGGATGCTGTTCATGCTTCTTCCAGAGCTGTTTTGAATGGAACCGATTTGGAATGTGGCTCTGATCTTGCAGATCTTGTTCCTGCAGTCAGTCAAGGCTTAATTAAGGAAGATCGTATCAATACTTCTGTAAAAAGACTATTAATTGCCCGTTTTGCACTTGGAGAGATGGATGATCCTTCTTTGGTCCCATGGATGCAGATAAAAGACAATGTTCTTTGTAGTCCGGCTCATCAACGCTTGGCTTTGGATATGGCACGTGAAAGTATGACTTTGTTATTAAACAAAAATCATATTTTGCCTCTTTCCAAGAATATGAAAATAGCAGTAATTGGACCTAATGCAGTAGATTCAGTAACCCTTTGGGGTAACTATAATGGTTTTCCTCTTCATACAGAGACTGTATTGGATGGAATAAAGAAAAAAATGCAGAGTTCGAATTTAGTGTATGACGAAGGATGTAGTTATACGCAAGCTTATTCTCTTCATAGTTTGTTTAATGAATGTGCTTTAAATGGAAGAACCGGTTTTAAGGCCGAATATTTTAATAATTTGGATTTAACGGGAGTGGATGTTTCTTCGGAATGGTTGACGTCTCCTTTTAATTTCTCTACATTTGGAGGTACAGCCTTTGCTCCCGGATTGTCCGGCCGAAATTTTTCAGCGCGTTTCACTTCACGTTTTACCCCTTTAAAATCCGGTGATGTTGCCTTCCGAGTTTCTTTATCAGGTGAATATTCGCTTACAATCAATGGTGAACAAGTAAAGACTGGACACGGAATGGAAGGACAGCAATACACTGTATATGTGTTAAAGGCACAACAGGGGGAAACCTATGATATAAAATTTGAATATAAGCAAAGAACTTTAGAAGGAATGATGCAATTCGATATGGGAATTGAATATCCGGTCGATTTCCAAGCAATAATTAATAAAGTTAAAGATGCTGATACGGTCGTTTTTGTCGGTGGAATATCTCCCCGTCTTGAGGGAGAACAGATGTCAGTGGATATTGACGGATTTATGGGTGGTGATCGTACCAGTATCGAATTGCCTGCTGTTCAAAGAAATTTGATAAAAGCATTGCACGATGCAGGAAAGAAAATTATATTCGTTAGCTTGTCAGGTTCAGCTCTTGGTTTGGTCCCCGAAAGTGAAAGCTGTGATGCTATTTTGCAGGCTTGGTATCCGGGACAGGCAGGAGGTACAGCCGTAGCAGATGTCTTATTCGGAGATTATAACCCTGCAGGTCGATTACCGGTGACTTTTTACAAAAATGTAGGCCAGTTGCCCGATTTTTCCGATTATTCCATGAAAAATCGAACTTATCGTTACTTCAAGGGAGAACCTTTGTTCCCATTCGGTTATGGACTTAGCTATACGGAATTTCAATATGGCAAGGCAAAACTATCTACAAAGATTTTTACAAATCAAACAAAAAAGTTGATTGTAACGATACCTGTTTCCAATGTAGGTAAGATGGATGGTGATGAAACTGTTCAGCTTTATTTATCACGTCCTTCGGATGCTGATGGTCCGATAAAAACATTACGTGGTTTTAAACGGGAACATTTCAAAGCAAATGAAACACATAATGTTATTATTGAACTCACGCCTGATGATTTGCTTTGGTTTGATGCCGGAACAAATACAATGCGTCTTTTACCTGGCAAATATAAATTGTTATATGGGAAAAGTTCCAGAGAGAAAGATTTACAGGAATTAGATCTTACAATTAAATAATATTCAGATCATATGAAGAAAATATGTTTTTTGGCGGCAGTCTTTTTTACTCTGTCTGTTTTTGCACAGGATACGCCTATGTGGTTACGTTATTGTTCTATTTCTCCCGATGGAACACAAATTGCATTTTGTTATGAAGGAGATGTTTTTACTGTTCCCGTTAATGGGGGAAAAGCATTGCAAATAACATCCAATGCTGCCTATGATACGAATCCGGTATGGAGCCCCGATGGAAGTAAGATAGCTTTTGCTTCTGATCGTCAGGGAAGTCTTGATTTATATGTAGTTTCAAAAGATGGTGGTGAACCTCAACGTTTAACATATTATTCAGGAACAGAACAACCTTTAGCCTTTAAAGATGCCGATCATCTGTTATATATATGCAATGAGCGGCCTTCAACGGAAAGTATGCAATTCCCATCCAGTACATTTTCACAGGTTTATGAAGTGAATATTCATGGAGGACGTTCTCATATGGTTACTTCCATGCCGATGGAATCTGTTTCTGTTAGTAAAGATGGTAAAATATGGCTTTATCAGGATAAAAAAGGATATGAAGATAAATGGCGTAAACATCATACTTCGTCCATTACCCGAGATATATGGTCCTATACTCCGCAATCCGGATCTTATTCCAAACTTACTACTTTTAAAGGAGAAGATCGTAATCCTGTTTGGTCTGCCGATCAACAATCTTTTTATTATTTGAGTGAACAGAATGGATCTTTTAATGTTTATAAAAGCGCTTTGAATGGAAGTTCAAAAGCTATGCAGTTAACTAAATTTACAACTCATCCCATTCGTTTTTTGAGCGTAGGAGCCAATGATATTCTTTGTTTTAGTTATGACGGAGCTATTTATACGATGAAGCAAGGTGAGCAGCCCCAAAAGGTAAAAATACAGATAGTAGCAGACAGTAATGCCAAAAAGCTCATTCGCAGTATAAAGAAAAGCGGAGCTACAGAGATTGCCTTGTCACCTGATGCAAAGGAAGTTGCATTTATTTTGCGTGGTAATGTATATGTTACATCTGTAGATTATAAAACTACAAAGCGGGTAACTAATACTCCTGATCAAGAACGAAATATTGATTTTTCACCTGATGGTCGCAGCTTGGTTTATTCTTCGGAGCGTAACGGACTTTGGCAGATTTATCAAAGTACTATTATTCGTAAAGATGAAAAATTGTTTTCTTATGCAACGGAATTAAAGGAAGAGAATATTACAAATTCTGACAAAACTTCTTTTCAACCTAAATATAGTCCTGACGGTAAGGAAGTTGCATTCTTGGAAAATAGAACAACCCTTCGGGTATTAAATTTAAAAACACGACAAGCTCGTACCGTCATGGATGGTAAATATGAGTATTCTTACTCTGATGGGGATCAGGATTTTAGTTGGAGTCCGGATAGCCGTTGGTTACTTTCCGAATATATCGGTATCGGGGGTTGGAATAATAAAGATATTGTATTAATTAACGCAGATGGTAAAGGAGAAATGCATGATTTAACAGAGAGTGGATATTCCGATAGCTCTCCTAAATGGGTTCTCGGAGGGAAGGCGATGATTTGGCAGAGTGATCGTGCAGGTTATCGCAGCCACGGAAGTTGGGGTGCAGAAAGTGATGAATATATTATGTTCTTCGATCTTGGTGCTTATGAAAAATTCTTGATGAGTAAGGAAGATGTTGCGCGATTGGATGAGGAAGAAAAAGAAAAGAAGGACAAAGAGAAAGATTCTACTAAGAACGAAGATTCCAAAGATAAGAAAAAAACTAAGAAAGCCGATGAGAAGGACAAAAAAGACGAAGTAAAACCTCTTGTCTTCGACTTGGATAATATACGTGACCGAATCGTACGTCTCACCGTAAATTCGTCTTTTATGGGTGATGCGGTTTTGACTCCTAAAGGTGACAAACTTTATTATGTAACTTCTTTTGAGGGTGGTGGCGATCTCTGGATGCATGATTTAAAAGAAGATGACACGAAATTAATCTTGAAAGATGTAGGAAAAGGTAATATGTTTTCCGATAAAGAAGGGAAAAACATATTCATGCTTGGAAAAGGTTCCATGAAAAAGATAGAAGTTGATGGAGGCAAATTAAGTAATATAGATTTTGAAGCCTTTTTCGATTATTATCCGGCTCAAGAACGGGCTTATATGTTTGACCATATTTGGCGACAGGTAAAAGAAAAATTTTATGATCCTACGCTTCGTGGCATTGATTGGGACGGTTATCGCAAAGCCTATGAACGTTTCTTGCCTTCAATAACTAACAATTATGATTTTCAGGACCTTTTAAGTGAAATGTTGGGAGAACTTAACGGTTCACATACCGGAGCTCGTTATTATCCTGAGAATAAATACTTAAAAGATGCTTCATTGGGAATGTTTTATGATGATACTTATGAAGGAGATGGTCTGAAAATCAAGGAGATTATGGCTAAAGGTCCTTTAACCTTAGAGAAAAATGATGTGAAGCCTGGTTGTATTCTTGAAAAAATAGATGGAGCGGTCCTTGCAAAAAATGTAGATTATCATCCTTTACTTGAAGGAAAAGCCGATAAGAAAGTCTTACTGTCTTTCTATAATCCACAAGAAAAAAAGCATTTCGAAGTCACTGTAAAAGCTATCAGTACGGGCGATGAGTCAAATTTACTTTATCGTCGTTGGGTAGAGCGCAACAGATCTATTGTCGATAAGCTTTCGGATGGACGCTTAGGTTATATTCACATTCAAGGTATGGATAGTAAAAGTTTTCGTGTTCTCTATAGTGAACTTCTTGGTCGTTATCGTAATAAGGAAGCTGTTATTATCGATACACGACATAATGGAGGAGGTTGGTTGCATGATGATGTCATCACTCTTCTGAGCGGTAAGGAATATCAGCGTTTTATGCCTCGAGGACAATATATCGGAAGTGATCCATATAATAAGTGGACGAAACCTTCGTGCATGCTTGTATGTGAAGATAATTATAGTAACGCGCACGGTACCCCGTGGCTATATAAGGAATTGAAGGTAGGAAAGCTTGTCGGAGCCCCTGTTCCGGGAACAATGACTGCTGTTTGGTGGGAAACGCTTATTGATCCTACCATGGTTTTCGGTATTCCGCAGGTTGGCTGTATGGATATGAGAGGAAATTACTTGGAGAATCATGAACTGGAACCTGATGTTCTGGTATATGATAATCCTGCTGATTTTCAGAAAGGTAAAGATGCGCAGTTAGAGGCAGCTGTTCAAGAAATGTTGAAAGAAATCGCAAAAAAATAGAACCTTTTGCATTTTTCATTTGATATATAGCAAATAATCGTTTGCCCATAATCAGCTGATCATCTGCCTATAGTCAAACAATTGTTTGACTATAGGCAAATGAGTTTTTATTAGAGTCGTTTTGAAATGGATTGGCAAAATCTTTTTTAATTTCGAAAGAATCCGCTTTTTTTACAGCGTAAAAAAGTCAGAAACTGCGTTTGTAAAAGTCACATTCTAACTGGTTTTACATTGATTCATAGAATATTATCAGTTGTAATGAGAATGTGAAAAAGAAAAAAAGTTTTCGCGGAATAAGGAAAAAATAAGAATATTAATCCGGCTCGCCATATCAAAGTTGGAGAAGGAGGACCATTACTCCCCAACAATCCACTTTGTTCGTAATGATCCATAAAAAGAAAGAGCTAAGTGATCAAATATCAATCTTTAGCTCTTTTCTTTGTACTCAGACCCGGGGTCGAACCGGGATGGGTTATCCCCACTGGTGTTTGAGACCAGCGCGTCTACCGATTCCGCCATCTGAGCGTAACGTTGTTTCTAACGCGGTGCAAAGATACCGCTTTTTTCTTTCCTTGCAAATTTTTGTTAGGAATTTTATTCTAGAAATATTATATCTCCCTAAAATTGGTTAATATAGGGCTTTTTAAGTACATACTTGAATTAATTCATTATCTTCGCATGAAGTACAAAAACCAAGAGGGTTATGGTTGAAAACAATAATTATTGCGTGATATTGGCTGGAGGAGTGGGGGCTCGATTTTGGCCCTTTAGCAGACAGAAACAGCCAAAACAGTTTCTCGATTTTTTTGGTGTCGGACGTTCTTTGTTGCAACAAACGTTTGATAGATTTCTTAAAATAATACCTTTTGATCATATCTTTATTGTTACTAATGAAGATTATAAACAAATGGTGACGGAGCAACTTCCCGGTTTGGACGAAACACAAATACTTTTAGAACCTACCCGTCGTAATACAGCTCCTTGTGTAGCGTGGGCCGCTTGTCATATTCGGGCGTTAAATCCTAATGCTAATTTGATTTTCACACCTTCCGATCATTTAATTCTTAAAGAAGAGCCTTTTTTGAAGATGATTCTTAAGGGTCTCGATTTTGTAGATACATCGGATAAATTATTGGTTTTGGGTAGTAAGGCGACTCGTCCGGAAACTCGCTATGGATACATACAGGTTAGTGATGAAGGGAAATTAGGTGATTTCTATAAGGCTAAGAGTTTTACGGAGAAACCTGATTTGGAATTTGCAAAAATGCTTATTGATACCGGCGAATTTTATTGGAATACAGGCCTTTTTATATGGAATGTCAATGTTATTTTGGATGCTATTCGTAAATTTATTCCCGAAGTTGCAGTGAAATTGAGATTAGTTGAAAATATAGATATAAGTGATTATCATTCTGAGATGGCATTTATAGAGGATGCTTATCCTTCTTGCCCATATGTATCCATCGACTATGGAATTATGGAAAAAGCTGATAATGTTTATGTGCTTTTAGGAGATTTCGGTTGGGCGGATTTAGGGACTTGGGATACTGTTTATGAAGCCTCACCTAAAGATAAAGATGGGAATGTAGTTATGGATTCGCAAACAATGATGTATCGCTGCAAAAATAATATTGTGAAATTACCGAAAGGGAAATTAGGTGTTTTTCAAGATATGGATGGATATATGATTATTGATACAGATGATGTTTTGATGATTAGCAAGAAAGAAGATGACCAGTCTGTTCGCAATTTTGTAACTGATACCCAGCTCAAACTAGGTGATAAATATATATAGAAAAGAATTGCCTCCATGATAGGAAGCAATTCTTTTCTTTTTTAAAGGAAATTTATATTTGATCGCTAATAGCTTTCGCTATTGATTTGAATTCCTCATCTGTGAATTTGAGTTTCGGATTAGATATTATCATATCTGATTCTTTATTGATCGGAATTAAATGAATGTGTGCATGAGGAACTTCTAATCCCAAAACTGCCATTCCCACTTTTTTGCATGGAAAAGCTTTTTTAATTGCTAAGGCAATCTTTTTTGCAAATAAATGCATTTCACTTAGATCTTGATCTTCCAAATCAAAGATATAATCCACTTCTTTTTTAGGAATGACCAAAGTATGTCCTTTTACCAACGGATTAATATCGAGAAACGCATAAAATTTATCGTTTTCCGCTATTTTGTAACTTGGAATTTCACCAGCTACTATTTTACTGAAAATGCTTGCCATAATTTTCTTCTCCTTTACTTCGGTTAAAATGAAATATTCATAATTTGAAGATTTATTTTCCCTTGAGGTATGGTTATTTCGGCTACATCCCCGACTTTCTTTCCCAATAGACCTTGAGCAATCGGAGTTTTAACCGATATTTTTCCTTCTTTAAGATTTGCTTCGCTTTCAGACACAATAGTGTATGCCATCTTCATATTATTTTTCAAATTTTTCAATTCGACTTTAGTACAAATTTGTACGGTATTTGTGTCCAATTTTGTCGGATCGATGATTTTTGCATCACCGATTACTGCTTTTAGTTGATTGATTTTCATTTCCAGTAATCCCTGTGCTTCTTTGGCGGCATCATATTCTGCATTTTCTGAAAGATCTCCTTTATCTCGTGCTTCTGCAATGGCCGCTACGATTTTAGGACGTTGCACAGTTTCTAATTCTTTTAATTCAGCTACAAGATTTTTGTAACCTTCTTCTGACATATAAGCCATATTTTTCCCTCCATTAATTTTATCGCTTTTTACGATAGGATACATAACAAAAAGAATTCCGACATAGCGAGATATGTCGGAACCCTTAATTCATTTTCTCTTTTGCAAAGATAACCTTATTTTTTCTTTTTGTCAAGTTTTAAGGCATGCTTTGTAACATAAATTTATATTTGTTTATTTATAAGCTATTGAATCATAATAATTTTAAGACCTCTTTTTCTATATCTTTGATGTTTTCACTGCGCATCTTCAGTTCGTTGCCGCGATTGATTAAGAAAAATGTCGGAAGCTTTTGGACGTTATATAAACCGACATTTTCGGAATAAATGCCATTTTTATCACGGACGCAAATCCAAGGTAAATTATCGGCAACGGTTTTCCAGTAATGGTCATCTCCGTCAAGCGATATTTGGTAAATTTCGAATCCCTTATCCTTATATTTTGAATAGAGTTCATTTAAGGCGATATTACGGCTGGGTGAAGCTGCATTACCGTATACTGTAAAATCCAGTAATACGACTTTTCCTTTAAGTTCTGATAGTCGACGCGTATTTCCATTCAAATCCTTTAATGCGATATCAATCAGACCGGTTTCCTGAACTCCTCCCTCTACTTCAACCGTTTTAGTTACTGGTTGACGTGTGTTTTTCATTCCGCGGATGGCTATATTATGAAGATTTATGGCACGATCGGAATGCGGGTATTTCATATCCCAACTGGTCGCAACGGCGGCGAAACATTTAATGTCTTCATGGTCTGTCAACGGATTGAAAATAAGATAATTGTTTATTTTTTGAAAAAGAGCGAAATAGGAATATGCAGACGCAGGATTCAGAAAAATATATTGTCTTTTAACTTTATATTTATAAGAATCAATCATATGCTGAACACTGTCCTGTATTTCTCCCGGAGCCAAAGACTTATTGTTTGCTATTTTTTGAACATTACTCTCCAGATTAAGCTGCAATTGAGTTAATTGCTTGATTTTCGAACAATTTTCGGAACCGTTGACTTCGTATTCCAAAGGAAGTTTTGTGAAGTCGGCTTTTATAGTGACTGTTTCTGTAGAATCAATTGAAAGATTGATAAGTTTGTCTTCTATTCTTAAGCAATAAAAATCCGGAGATAATACCCCTTTTTGTTTAAATCGAAAAGAACCGTCTCCTGATAATTTTACGGAATCAATGCCTTCAATTCCACCAATATCCGTAGATTCCAGATAAAGCATCTTTCCCGAGGCACCGGTGATGTTTCCTTTGATCGTGAATTTCGGATTGTTTTCACAAGCACTTAATGCCAGTATAACAATAGCCGATACCAATAATGTCTTTTTCATAATAGATATCTTTTAAACTTAGTTTTCTATTTTTAATAGTTTTGCAAAGATATATTTCATCTTGACATTATACAAAGTTTTTAGCTTCTTTCTTTGATAAAAATTACAAATATGTAAAACTTTTTGGCTAATTTACATGAAGTTACGTTTTAAAATAGTATATTTGCGCGAATTTTAGAAAAGAAATAAATTTTATGATTAACCCCATTGTTAAGACAATTGAGTTGCCTGATGGAAGAACCATCACACTCGAAACCGGGAAATTGGCCAAACAGGCTGACGGAGCAGTGATGCTTCGTATGGGTAATACGATGTTACTTGCTACTGTTTGTGCCGCTAAAGATGCAGTTCCCGGAACAGATTTTATGCCTCTGCAGGTAGAGTATAAAGAAAAGTATGCGGCATTTGGCCGTTATCCCGGAGGCTTTACGAAAAGAGAGGGGAAAGCGTCAGATTATGAAATTCTGACATGCCGCTTGGTAGACCGTACGTTACGTCCGCTTTTCCCGGACAATTACCATGCGGAAGTTTATGTAAACATTATACTTTTTTCAGCAGACGGCGTTGATATGCCTGATGCGTTGGCAGGATTGGCTGCTTCAGCGGCTTTGGCTGTTTCTGATATTCCGTTTGGCGGACCCATTTCCGAAGTCCGTGTTATTCGTCTCAATGGCGAATATATTGTTAACCCGACATTTGCGCAAGTAGAATGTGCAGATATTGATATTATGGTGGGTGCTACTTATGATAATATCATGATGGTGGAAGGTGAAATGGATGAAGTATCGGAGCAGGATTTGCTTCAGGCCATGAAAGTAGCCCATGAAGCTATCAAGGTTCAGTGCAAGGCACAAATGGAATTGACCGAAGAGGTAGGCAAAACCGTAAAACGTGAATACTGTCATGAAGAAAATGATGAGGATCTTCGTCAGGCGGTACACGAACAGTGTTATGCAAAAGCTTATGCAATTGCTGAAGCCGGTAATAAAGATAAACATGCCCGTGAAGACGCTTTCAATGCTATTGTGGATGCATTCAAGGCTCAATATACAGAGGAAGAATTAGAAATTAAGGGTCCGATGATAGACCGTTATTATGCGTCTGTGGAACGAGAGGCCATGCGCCGTTGCATTCTTGATGAGGGAAAACGCCTTGACGGACGTAAAACGACCGAAATTCGTCCTATCTGGTGTGAAGTGGGTTATCTTCCCGGTCCTCACGGTTCGGCTATTTTTACTCGTGGAGAAACACAGTCCCTTTCTACCGTCACTTTAGGTACAAAATCGGATGAAAAAATTATTGATGATGTTCTTACCCAAGGTAGAGAACGTTTCTTACTTCATTATAATTTCCCTCCATTCAGTACAGGTGAAGCTAAAGCTCAACGTGGAGTAGGTCGTCGTGAAATAGGTCATGGTAATTTGGCTTGTCGTGCTTTAAAACGTATGATACCTAAAGATTATCCATATACTGTTCGTGTAGTTTCCGATATTCTTGAATCAAACGGGTCTTCTTCTATGGCTACCGTTTGTGCCGGGACTTTGGCTTTGATGGATGCAGGTGTTAAGATTCGCAAACCTGTTTCCGGTATTGCCATGGGACTTATCAAGAATCCAGGAGAAGATAAATACGCGATTCTTTCCGATATTTTGGGTGATGAGGATCATCTGGGTGATATGGACTTTAAGACTACAGGTACTAAAGACGGACTTACTGCTACACAAATGGATATTAAATGTGATGGATTGTCTTTCGAAATTCTTGAAAAGGCTTTGTTGCAAGCAAAAGAAGGACGTATGCATATACTCGGCAAACTTCAGGAATGTATAGCTGAACCGCGTACTGATCTTAAACCGCACGCTCCACGTATTGAATCCATGATGATTCCTAAAGAATACATCGGTGCTATAATAGGCCCGGGTGGAAAAATTATTCAGGGAATGCAAGAAGAAACCGGAGCAACTATTTCTATTGAAGAAGTAGAACAAGGCGGACATATTGAGATTGCCGGTAAGAGTAAGGATGTAATTGATGCGGCTGTTGCTAAGATTAAGGCAATTGTTGCTATACCGGAGGTTGGTGAAACTTATCATGGGAAAATTCGCAGTGTTATGCCTTATGGCGCATTTGTCGAATTTATGCCGGGTAAGGATGGATTACTTCATATTTCTGAAATAGATTGGAAGCGTTTCGAAACGGTTGAAGAATCCGGCTTAAAAGAAGGTGACCAGATTGATGTTAAATTAGTTGATATCGATGGAAAAACCGGAAAGTTCAAATTATCACGTCGTGCTTTATTGCCAAAACCTGAAGGCTATGTAGAGCCTCAACGTCCGGCACGTCCGCCACGTAGCGATCGTCCTCATTATGATAGAAATGATCGTGGTGATCGGCGTGATAGAGGTGAACATAGAGAACGTGATCACCAGCGCAATGACATTCACGAAAAGACTGAATAATTTCAAAATAGTACTCAGGAATAAGATTTCAGTATTTGAAAATTCTAAGGCATGATAATTATAGAATAGTTATCATGCCTTTTTTTGTAGAAAGAACTGTTTTATGATGAGTTGTTATTGTATTTTTTTATGTATTATGTTATTTTTTGTTTTGAGTTTAATGCTTTTACATGTACATTTGTGAAAAATTAAATAAATATTATGGTCAAATCTTTTATTTCTAAAATGTTTTTTCTATCTGCCATCTTAATAATGGTTTCAAGTGAAGTCATTCATGCAAAAATGGTGGATACTTCACCGGTTCTTGGAAACAAAGTGACAAATCTTGATAAATGGTTATTTGCCAAGTATGCTCCGGAGATGTGGACTAAAGTTATGGTTCCACATTCATGTAATGCAATCGATGGACATTCGTCTTCTTATTACAGAGGAAAAAGTTATTATAAAACAATTCTGAATTTTACTGATGCACAAATTAATAAACCTTTGTATCTTTTGTTCGAAGGAGCGGCACAAGCAGCTACAGTGTCGGTTAACGGTAACGTGTTGAGTCGTCACAAAGGCGGTTATACACCTTTTGTCGTATCTTTAAATGGTGCTGTAAGATCCGGAGAGAATGAAATTCTTGTCATGTGTGATAACACAGAAGATACGGAGTTGATTCCTGTGAGTTCCGATTTTAATAAGAATAATGGGCTTCATAATCCGGTTTATCTGTTGGAAATGAATGATGTTTATGCATCTCCCGTGAATTATGGATTGTATAGGATGCATGTAACTACACCTGAAGTCTCCGATAATAAGGCGATTACTCAAGTAAACTCTTTCATTCAAAATGCTTCTGCCCAGCAGCAAAAAATAAATATTATTTTGACACTTGTTGATGCGAATGGAAAAGTTTGTTATAATAGTAAGGAGAAGATTGTATTAAAAGGGAAAGGAAGTCTAGATTACAAAAAGAATTTTCAGCTCAACAAACCTCATTTATGGAATGGTATTGAAGATCCTTATTTGTATACAGTACGTTTACAAATTACCGATCAAAAGGGCAATTTTCTCGATAATATGGAAACAACAGTCGGATACAGATATTACAGGCTGGATGCAGATAAAGGATTTTTTCTTAATGGTCATTCCTATCCTCTAAGGGGCGTTGCCATGCATCAGGACTGGGACAAAAGAGCTTCTGCCGTTACTACGGAAGAATTCGATAAAGATTATGCAATCGTTAAGGAACTTGGAGCTAATTTTTTAAGGTTAGCTCATTATCCGCATAATGATTATGCATTTAAAAAATGCGATGAATTGGGAATTATTGTTCAAACAGAAATTCCTTGGGTGAACATTTGCGGTATAAGAGCGACTAATGCTTATTTTGAAAATATACATCAGCAAATGAAAGAAATGATAACAAATTTATATAATCATCCTTCTATCGTTTTTTGGGGTATGTGGAATGAATTGGACAGTTGGGGAAATACAGATCAATTTCAGGGGAAGATTGATGCAGATAGAATTGTTAAGGAAACAGCTCGACTGTATGATCTTGCTAAGTCTTTAAATCCGGATCGATATGTAGGGTTGACTGATTGTTCAAATTTTGAGCGTGATGGATATAGAAATCTGAAAGGCGATTATTATTCGGAGAACAGATACAATGGATGGTATTATAATGAATTTCCTGATTTTACTAAAGAAATGACAACTGATCATCAAAAGATGGGGGTTTTAAATGTTTCTGAATATGGTGTTGGCATTAATCCGTTCTGTCATTCGCTCGATCCCCTGAAAACAACTAAAAGAGGAACTGGTGGAAGCCGACATGATGAAGAATTCGGCAACTTATTACATGAATCTCATGTAAGACAGATAATGAAAATGCCTTTTCTTAATTTTACTTCATTATGGATCATGTTTGATTTCCCTGTAGCCAATCGTTTTGAAGGATATATGGATACTGAAGATGGAGTGAATTTTACGGAAAGTGAAGATCGAAAGTTTATGAATGATAAAGGTCTTGTGACGAGAGATAGGAAGACAAAAAAAGATGTATTTTATTTGTATAAGTCATTATGGAATAAGAAGGAGACTACTGTTTATATTACAAGTCGTAGATTTAGGATACGTCCTTCCGGTGTTCCTATTCAAGTAAAGGTTTATAGTAATGCAAAATCACTGACCCTTTATCAAAATGGAAAGGAAATAGAAAAGCTCAATGGCTCCGGTGAAGAGACCGGCGTGATATGGAACTTCAAACCTGTAAATTTTGAAGGGAGTAATGATACTTTTAAAGTCGTGGCTGACAATAGTGTCAGTGACGAAGTCGTTTTTCAACAAATGAAATAATTTTAGTTATGAAACGAATCATATTATGTTTTATCGGTTGTGTCTTGTTTTTTGCAATATTGCCCGCACAACGGAATTTTATGTTTACGGTGAGAAAAGGAGTTGCTTTGGATTCGATTTATTTAAGTGATCCATGTATTCTTGCAGATAGGAAAACCGATATGTATTATATGACCGGTACGGGAGGGCTTTTATGGAAAAGTAAGGACCTGAAATCATGGGATGGACCTTATCAAGTTACCCAAACCGATCCGAATTCATGGATGGGGACTAGACCGATGATCTGGGCTGCCGAACTCCATTCTTATAAAGGTAAATATTATTATTTTGCAACCTTTACTAATCATGAAATTAAAATTGATTCGGTAAGAGGTAATATCATTGAACGGAGGGCAAGTCATATATTAGTAAGTGATAAGCCTGACGGTCCTTATAAACCGATGAAAGATTCTACTTATTTACCGGCCGATAAATCAACTTTGGATGGTACTTTTTGGGTGGAAAACGGGAAACCATATATGATATATTGTCATGAATGGCTCCAAAATTGGAACGGTACAATTGAAAGAATAGCTTTAAAACCGGATTTGAGCGGTTCTATCGGAGAAGGAAAAGTGTTGTTTAGAGCGAGCGATTCACCATGGAGTCGGGAAAAAGATGATAATGGTAATGTCAAGCCTAATAAAGTAACGGACGGCCCTTATATATTTAAGACCCGTACAGGTCGTTTGGGAATGATTTGGACCAGTTGGGTGTATGATGTATACACACAAGGAGTGGCTTATTCACAAAGCGGTACATTGGATGGTCCATGGATTCAGGAAAAGGATCCTATTACCCCGCCTAATTACGGACATGGCATGTTATTCCGGACACTTGATGGAAAATGGCTGATGGCAGTTCATAGTCATAAGAAGGTTAACGGACGAACAATTAGAATTCCTCATTTGTTTGAAGTTGATCTATCCGGGGATAAGTTAGTTGTTGGGAAACCATACATTCCTTAAATTTGAGTGATTTCTTGTAATAAGTCGTATTAGAAATAAAAAAACTTAAAAAGTTGTTTTCCTTATGAACAAATTATATCTTTGCTAGTGCATTGGTAACGTACACGGAAAATTTAAAACAATAAAATGATATAAATATATGAAAACAAATTATGAAATTCGATATGCATCAAATCCTCAGGATGCAAAAAATTATGATACTGAGAGAATCCGTAAAGATTTTTTAATTGAGAAAATATTTGCGTCGGATGAAGTGAATATGGTTTATTCCATGTATGATCGTATGATTGTAGGAGGAGCTATGCCGGTAATGGAAAAACTGAAATTGGAAGCCATCGATCCTTTGAAGGCTTCATTCTTTACATCCCGTAGAGAAATAGGAATATATAATGTGGGTGCGGACGGCATTATAATAGCCGGCGATCAGGAGTATGAGTTAAGCTATAAGGAAGCTCTTTATTTGGGAGCCGGAGACCGTGAAATCTATTTCATGAGTAAAGATAGTAAGAAACCTGCTAAATTCTATTTTAATTCGGCTGTTGCACATTGTAGTTATCCTGATAAAAAAGTTACGAAAGAAAATGCTGTTGTAGCTCATATGGGATCACTGGAAGGCTCCAATGAACGAAATATTAATAAAATGATAGTAAATCAAGTACTTCCTACTTGTCAATTACAGATGGGTATGACCGAGTTGGCTCCGGGATCAGTTTGGAATACAATGCCGGCTCATGTTCATAGTCGTAGGATGGAAGCTTATTTTTATTTTGAGATCCCTGAAGATCAGGCTATCTGTCATTTTATGGGAGAAGTAAAGGAAACTAGACATTTGTGGATGAAAGGAGAACAGGCCGTACTTTCACCGGAATGGTCAATTCATAGTGCGGCAGCAACTCACAATTATACTTTTATTTGGGGTATGGGAGGTGAGAATCTTGATTATGGTGATCAGGATTTTGCTTTAATAACAGATCTGAAATAATTTATATTACATCTTACTAAAAATAAAAAGAAATGGTAAATTTTTCGTTGGAAGGTAAGGTAGCACTTGTAACAGGTGCTTCTTACGGAATAGGTTTTGCTATTGCTACGGGCTTTGCACAAGCTGGTGCAACTATAGTATTTAATGATATCAAACAAGAATTGGTAGATAAAGGTTTGGCCGCTTATGCCGAAAAAGGAATCAAAGCTTATGGTTATGTTTGCGACGTAACCAATGAAGCTGCCGTCAATGAGTTCATTGCCCGTGTAGAGAAAGAGGTCGGTGTGATCGATATTTTGGTTAACAATGCCGGTATCATCAAACGTATTCCAATGTGTGATATGACTGCTGAACAATTCCGTCAAGTAATTGATGTGGATTTGAATGCTCCGTTTATTGTTTCAAAGGCAGTGATTCCAAGTATGATTAAGAAGGGTCACGGCAAGATTATTAATATTTGTTCTATGATGAGCGAATTAGGACGTGAAACTGTATCGGCTTATGCTGCTGCAAAGGGTGGCTTAAAAATGCTTACTCGCAATATTTGTTCGGAATATGGAGAATTCAATATTCAATGTAATGGTATAGGTCCGGGTTATATTGCAACTCCTCAGACTGCGCCTTTACGTGAACGCCAGCCGGATGGAAGTCGTCATCCGTTTGATTCTTTTATTGTTGCCAAAACTCCTGCAGCTCGCTGGGGAACTCCGGAAGATTTGATGGGACCGGCTATCTTCCTGGCTTCTGATGCTTCAAACTTTGTCAATGGTCATGTTCTTTATGTTGATGGAGGTATTCTTGCATATATAGGCAAACAACCTAAATAAGAATAATCATAAAAAGTCGGAATTAACTTCTTGTAATAATTCTGACTTTTTTTATACCTAATATATTACTAGCCGATTATGAAAAGATTAAGTGTGATAGCAGCAGTTCTCTCTTTTTGCCTTTGTGCGGCATGTGTTCAGAGAACTCCTTTAAATGTTTCCGTTACGAACAGAGCTGCATTTGACCGTAATGATGAGATGGTAGAGATTTCTATGGAAAGTGTCAGTTCTAAATTACATTTGGCGGATACGGCTCAATTTGTTGTCCTTGATGAGAATAATCAACAGGTTGCGTATCAGATTACTTACGATGGTCTTGTTGTTTTCCCAGTGAATGTAAAAGCTAGTTCTACTTCTAATTATACGATAAAGGAAGGCATACCTGCTGATTTCGAAACTTGTGTTTATGGAAAGGTTTATCCGGAGCGATTGGATGATGTTGCATGGGAAAATGATCGGGTAGCGTTTAGAACTTATGGGCCTGCTTTGCAAAAGAGCGGTGAAAGAGCCTTTGGCTATGATATTTGGTGTAAATGTGTCAGTGATTTGGTTGTAGAAGACCGTTATGCAAAAG
>CAZKSK010000007.1:0-22855 GCA_964555225.1 uncultured Bacteroides sp. | reverse complement strand
CAATCCCATAGCTGTCGTCCGGCCCATGGAATATCTTTCGTGTCCAGAGCGATTCCGTGATCTGTTATTTCGCCGTGCATCACATCGTCGGTAGAAAATACGTGGTAATCTTTCATATCGAAATGATCGCCGTTATCATTCTCGGCAATGCCGCTTTCCCTGTCGTGCGACGGATAAATGTACAGTCTGTTGTTGAATACGTGCACAGCTGGGTCCGCCATGTAATCGCCCGGTACTAAATATTTCATCTCTTTTCCCATCTTCTTGCTCGTTATATGTTTTTATAGCTATTCATTTATTGATCTTTTTGAGATAAAAGTTCTCTTATAAAAGGTTTGGGACGGTATTCCCGGTCGAAGAATAACGGATAGTCACGGCGACCTTTCACCGGCCAGTCGTTTTTCCATGAATCTCCATCAGACAGTCCCCACACTGTTACACGGGTGATGACATCGGCATGTTTAATGAATAAGTGAAAGAAGTCACCCATCCGCTTGTTCCATTTCCGTGATATGCTGTCAGGAAGGGCTTTGGGGTAGGGGTTTAACAGCTTTTGATAAGCAACGGTATCGGAGATATTCGCCCCTTTATTGATTGTAGGTAATGCACTCATATCCCATTCCGTTATCATGACTTTTGCACCGGTGGAAGCAAAAGCCTGAATGCTTTTTTCAAACTCTTCAAGGTCTGGATAGTCCAGTCCAATGTGCGCTTGCATGCCTATGGCATCAACTTGAATCCCTCTCTTTTTTAAGGAATTGATTAGTTTAACGACGCCATTACGTCGTCCGGATACTTGCATCCCGTAGTCATTATAATACAATTCGGCTTCTGGATCGGCTTCATGGGCATATTGAAAAGCTAATGGGATATATTCTTCACCCAAGATTTCGTAGAATTTCGTTTTGCGATATGAGCCGTCTTCCAAAATAGCTTCATTAACCACGTCCCATCCTTTTATACGTCCTTTATACCGGTTTACAATCGTATGGATATGATCCTTCATGCGTTGCTTTAGTATTTCCGGGCTTACATTCCGGCCCTTAGAGTCAATGCAGAACCAGGGAGCAAGCTGCGAATGCCATATCAGGCAATGGCCGATAATAGCCATGCCGTTATCTTCTCCGAATTTAACGAACTGGTCTGCACGGGTAAAGTCATACCGGTTTTCTTCCGGGTGGATAACTTCGCTTTTCATGCAGTTCTCGGCTACGATGGAATTAAAATGTTTTTTAATGAGTCCGATGGCACAAGTGTCCCTGCCCGAAGCTTGGGCTGTATTGAGGGCAACTCCTATCAGAAACTTATTGCCGAGTCGTTCTTTTAAAGATGAATCGGAAGTATTTATTTGTCCGGCCTTGCAGCTTGTTGTGCAACAGCTCATTACTATCATGACGATTAAAAGATGGATTCTCATGTCTGATTGGGTTATATCATAACAAATATATTAAATAATACGGATTTTCCACGAAACCACTTTGAAGAGAATACCGGAAAAAGTTTAAACGAATTCCTTAATAATCTGCTTTTTCTCTTCTTTCAGTTAATTCAGTCTGCATTTGCTCATTATATTTCTTGGTAATGGGGTAGAAATATAAAGCGATAACTCCTATAAAGAAAGTCAGGGCAGGTATTAAACTGGAAGATAAGACAATGCCATGAATTGCGGACTCGCTTTGGTGAACGCCACTCCCTGATATATAACCGAAGCCGGAAAGTAAGAAGCCGAGGATTGCTCCTCCGATGCCGAGTCCGGCTTTTAGAGCAAATACGACTCCGGCAAAAACAAATCCTGTTGCCCGGCGGTAGTGTACGTATTCGGAGTGATCGGCTACATCAGCAATCATAGCCCATAACAAGGGTACGGTCGGAGCGTATGCTAAACTTTTTAGAAAGTTCAATACGAACATTGTTTCCACATCCATTTCATTGGGGAAGTAGAAAAAAGCGGTGAAGATAGCTGTCAATGTCAGGCATACAATAAACACACTTTTTTTGCCATAGCGGTTAGCCAGAAATCCGGATAAAAAGATGACACCGAAGAACTGTACAACGGCTCCCAGCATGTTGAATACTCCGAATCCTACTTCGTATGCTTTGTCCGGGCTGCTGACTATAAGCCCGAATGCATTTAATATGTTATAGCCTATTCCATGAGCACTGTCTGTGGCAACCAATCCTATTTTATCAAGGAATGCATATAAAGCACCTGAATCTACGTAATTTTCAAAATAGTAATTCATGGCACTTCCCCACATGGCCAAAGTGGTAAAGAGAAATAAGGTGAGGATAAACATGGCACGCCAGGGCATACTCTTGAATACATCCTTAATGTCTTGCTTGGTATTCCTCTTTTGATTGGTAGGAGGTGTAATCCGTTCACGACTGGAAAAGAAGGCTATAACTAAAAAGATAAAGCCCAGTACAGCAAAGATAGAAACCGTACATAACCATCCATGACCTTTGTCTCCACTTTCTCCCGCAAATTTACTGACTAAAGGTAAGGTCAGCCCCTGAACGACGAACTGGGCAATAGTTGCAGCCACAAAACGGATGGAAGTGATGCTGGTCCGCTCTTTTATGTCGCTTGACATGACACCTCCCAATGAAGAATAGGGAGTATTGTTAAATGAATAGAGCGTCATTAAAAGAGTATACGAAATAGTGGCATATACGGCAACAAGCCCTTTGTCCTGAATGCCGGGGTTGTGGAATGCAAGGACGTAGAACACCATGAAAGGTAAAGCTGTCCATAGTACCCAAGGGCGATATTTACCCCACTTGGTTTGAGTACGATCGGATAAAATACCTACCGTTGGGTCCACAAATGCATCTACAATGCGTGCTATGAGCATGACCGTTCCGGCTATAGCTCCTTCCAAGCCAAAAACATCTGTGTAGAATTTTGTTTGATAAATCATCATCATCTGGAACACAAGGTTCGCAGAACAATCTCCTAAACTATAGCCTATCTTTTCGGCCATGGAGACTTTTTGACTGAGTACGCTCATAGTGTGAATATTTTTGTTTCTATTTATTCTTGTTATCTTTTTGCATATCTTCCCATACCTTGTTTGCTATCCTGTTGCCCAGGGTTTTCTTATCCTGCGGGTGGATGTCATTCCATTCTCCCAAATCGCTATTGTGTATAAGCGTAGTGTATGGATTGGTTTGGGCGACTTGTGCCTGAACTTTACGAAATTCAGCCCATGCCTGCCTGCCCGGATCACCGGGAGCAAGAAAGTCCGCCAATTCTACGATATAAAATGGTAATTCGGACATTTTGAACGTTTGCCGCCAATTGGAAATCATTGCCGTTAGCAATCCGGCATATTCGTTCCGCCGAGAAACATTTGATTCTCCCTGATACCATATCACCCCTTTTATCTGATAGTTACGTAATGGAGCAATCATGGCGTTGTACAGACAGACGGGCTTGTAGCAGAAAAAAGTCATGTTGGGAGCTGTGGGCATTGCCGCTCCTAATTGATATTTCCATATACCCTCCAGACTAATTTCTTCCTTTCCATAAATTAATTTATAAGGTTTGTCTTTGACAAAGTGAGGATATCCGCTATTACTGATCAGTCGTACGGTTATCAAGTTATCTCCTTTTTTCAGGATACCTGCCGGAATGTGGTAGATACGTGGTGGATATTGATAGGAAGTGGTGCCGACAAATGTGCCGTTTACATATACGGAATCGGCATCTACAATGCACCCGAGGCGTAATGTAGCTTGTTGTCCTTCCCATGCTTCGGGAATTTCTATATGCTTACGAAACCAATGTGAACCATTAACCGGATTTAATCCATTAGTAGCCCATTGTTCGGAGAATAATTCGGTATTTTGCCAATGACTGTCATCGTAGTCTGTTGCATACCAATGTTTGGTGCCGTGCAGTCCGGCATCTCCTTTGTAAAGGGAAAGATTCCAACGATGGAAACTCATGCCCTCCAATCTTTTTATTTCTTTTAGATAGTCATCATTTTCATATTGCCATTTGTCGTGTAAATATAGGGGAAAGTTCTTTAATCCTTCTTCACTGATCCATGCTTCCACCGGAGTACCTCCCCAGCTGGAATTGATTATTCCAACAGGTACTCTGGTCTTTTCAAAAAGTGCTTTGGCGAAGAAATAAGCTACGGCAGAGAACTCCATTACGTTATCCTGAGTTAAGGATTTCCATTCTGCTTTGGGCATATCACTTTGTGGATCGTGAAAGTTGAAGGTATTGGGCACTTTCAGTTGACGTATTTGCGGGTTTTCATATTTGGATATTTCTTCCTTAAACATATCTGTTACACGCTTTACGGGTAGTTCCATATTCGATTGTCCGGAGCAAAGCCATACATCTCCTATCAGGATATCTTTTAGTTCTATATCATTAACCCTTAATGTATATGGGCCGCCTGCTTTCATTGGCGGAAGTGTTATTTCCCATTCTCCTTTTGAGTTGGCAGTTGCATTATAGTCTTTCTTTAAGAAGTTTACCTTTACACTTTCCCCTATATTTGCCATACCCCATATTTTAACAGGTTGCTCCCGTTGCAGGACCATTCCGTTTGAAATCAAAGCAGGCAACTTCACCTTAGCTTCCAAGGATAGAAAACTAAGGCAAAGTAGCACTGCTAAGCCCAACCTAACTTTATATTTAACTATACCCATGATCGTTTATCTTTATTTGTACTCATATAATTTGACGTGTAGAATACTAAACTGTCCTATAGGAATACGTACGTGGCGTCCTTGGTGATCCTGATCTCCGTTCAGCCGACGTATGTAGGAAAATGAAGCATCTTTGTTGATTTTGATTTCATCTACGGAACCTATGCCAATTCTCTTTCTCCCATTCCATGTCATTTCATTCTCCTTTTTCTCTAGATTTTTATGTGCTTCTCTGTTATTCAGAGTGAAGCCATCTTCACCGAGAGCAGGAGAAGCAGGTTTCGTTTCGGAGTTATTTTTGAATTCGATAACGATGCCACTACCGGCTATGATGTATTCTTTAGGATTTAATTTGATAATGATGCCACCTCCTTCCGGCCATGTATTTCCATCTTTGGCGCGTGGGTCCCACGGTAATGTATAGTAATGGTGGCAGATCAGTTTCAGATTTTCTTCCTTAATAATTCGTTCTTTATTGTTTTCATCAAAAAGTAATCCTTTCATTACTCCTTTACCTTGATACTCTGTGAGTAAAGGCATTAACTCTTTTAATTTGCTGTAACTTTGTATTAAAGGAGCAGTTGCCGAATCGGGGTAATCTTCGATGGAAAAAGGGCTGAAGCCTATGGCATCATGCTCTCCAAAGACATAAAATGCTCTGACTCCGTCGTTGTCTGTTAGTTTAGCTTCAGGTATAAATAACGGATTATTGTGTAAGTTGTATTTCTTCACCCAGTCGGTAAAGCCATCATCATAGATGTCCGGTGCAAGGAAATCTATATTTGGAGCTCCGCAATGCCAGATGTCAATAAGGTGCGCTAACGGACCGGCAGACGGGTATTCACCGGGAATGCGATTACGACTGTTCATTGCAGTATTCACGTAAAGGGGAATGTTATAAATGGCGCGGGCTGTTTTTGCCATTTTCTCTACATAGCAGGCATAGTGCCATGCCATAAATAGTTCGTCTGTATAAATATCTGTTCCGAAGACTTCCTGCCAATTCCCTTTCATTTTGCAGCCTTGACTTTTCCATTTACTAAGCATTTGCGGATGGAGGTTTTTGCGATTCTTATTCAAATAATTTAGGAGCTCTTGCGGAACGGCAGTATTGAATAGAGTATTTGCATCTTGGGAATAATCGCGTGCATCTTCCAGCATGCCTATTTCATTCTCTATTTGTATCATAATAACGGTACCATTCTCTTTATCAATGGTTGCTATATGTTCCAGCCATTGAGAAAAAGCACGGTTGTCTGCTTGATATACATTTTCAGAAAAAGCACTGGCTATTTCAAGTGGTTTGCCGTTTTGGGTATGACCCCGTGGATATTTGTCATAGTTTTCTTTGAACCAGAAAGGAGCGTAACAACTCATTGAGTTTTTCCAGACTCCAAACCATAAGAATACAATTTTTAAGTTATTTCTACGTGCTTCCTTAATAGCTTTGTCTGTAAGAGTAAAATCGAATTTGCCTTCAACCGGCTCGACTAAATCCCAATATGCTGGAACAAGAACCGTATTGAGCCCAAGCTTTTGTAGTTTTGGGAAAATGCGTTCAATATCTTCAGAAGATGAAGCCGATGAATTTCCTAGTTCACCACCTAGAATAAGGAACGATTTATTATTTACTAGCAATTGGGTTGCTTTGCCTTGTTTTCGTAATATGCTTTCTTGGGTAATAGCATATTCAAACGAAAAGAAAATCAGAATTAGAAGCAATATGATTCTTTTTACCATTTTTTCTAATTTATTATTTTAGTCTGGTTCTTTGTTCTATAAAAAGATATTCCATATTCTGATTTTAAGGAAAGACGGGATTTTCAAATGATTTCCCGTCTTTCTTAATCAAGCTTTATTTCTGTAATTCTCCTGAGAAATCTTCACTTACATCTCTGCCTGCTAATCCGTCACATACCCCTTTATAGGCATGCTTACGAGCATAGTTAGCATCAAAAATGTTAGGAGCATCATCTGGAATCCAATATTCGTGTTCTTTTTCATTATCACTAACTCCCCAAATTGTTATGCCATATTGTTGTGATTCAG
Source organism: uncultured Bacteroides sp. (assembly GCA_964555225.1). Classification (GTDB taxonomy): domain Bacteria; phylum Bacteroidota; class Bacteroidia; order Bacteroidales; family Bacteroidaceae; genus Phocaeicola_A. The sequence continues at coordinate 16,138 of CAZKSK010000007.1, read as the reverse complement.
GGATGTGTTGTTTGTACATGTCTATAACATATTGGTACATATCAGCCTGTGATGCCAGATTTTCAGCAGTTGGTGATGCTGTGTTTACTTTAATATCCAATTCGGTAATTTTGATTAGCTTTCCTGTAGCAGCTAATTTATCAAACATTGCAGCGATTTTTTCTTTGTCCGAATTAATAGCAATATGCATTTGGGTTCCGATACCGTCAACCTGCCCGCCATTTTCTTCGATATACTTCACATAGTCTATTAATTTATCACACTTAGTCGGATTATATTCCAGATTGTAGTCATTGATAAATAGCTTGGCGGTTGGATCAGATTCACGTGCCCATATAAATGCTTTGGCTCCATATATTTTGCCCATGTACTCACCGTAATAGAAATCATCTGCATCCATATCATCTGCCGGTGGTACAATGTCTACTCCACGAAGGTTACCGTTATCATCAATAGGCTCGTTTAGTACATCCCATATATGAACCCGATCTTTGTAGTGTCCCACCATCTCTTTTATCCATTTCTCCATAGCCCCACTAATAAGGGTCTCTTTTTCTGCATCTGTTTTTTCAATGTACTCTATGCTTTTGGTAGAAGTTGATTTGGTTGTAGCATTGAAAGGATCAAGAGATACCATTACATCGTCAATCAAGTAAGTACCTGCTTTCAATCCTAAGTCAAAGTTAACTCCTTCCACTTCTCCTCCTGTAGTAAGGGTCCATTCTATACGTTGCCATTCGGGAGTTACCGTTTGGTTTCCTTCATAATGAGCTTTACCAGTTGTTGACATTCGTATGGATCCTGTACCTTCCGTCATTTTAGCGTAATAAGATATGTACACGTTTGTTCCGGAAGGAATGTTTTGTGCCAAGTTTGAATGTATCTGGACTTTCCATTCTCCGCCGTCATTGTCATCCGGGTTGATGACTTGCAGGCAGCCTTTGTCCTTATTTCCTTCAGTTTCGTTCCATGTGTTGCATCCATCCGGACCGTTCCATTTGCTCCAATTGTCAATGCTTTCTTTGAAACTTCCATTAGCCAAAAGATTGCTTCGTCCAGCATCAGGGTCTTCTTTTTTCTCGCCAAATTTAAAATCATCAACGTAATAGATCCCGGCACTTCCACCAAAGTCAATGACTATATGGTCCATACTTTCATCGGCTTCCGTAGCTGTGAATTCTGCTTCAAATGAATACCATTGTCCGGCAGGTAGCTTTTTACTGAGATAGTGACTCCCCGAATAGCTTGTCCGGTTTTGAAGTTGAATCTGGAATACGTCATCTCCTTCCATGGATTTGATGTAGAACGTACAAACATAAGTCTTTCCTGTTACAATAGAACTGGCTGGCAGTTTGTAATAAGCTTGTGCACTGTAATTATTTCCGGCTTCCGGATTTGTGAGCTTCATGGAATAGTCACTGTTATATCCTTCTCCTTTTGCTGATATTTCGGCTTTACAACCGGCACTCGACCAGGCACCCCAACCATTGATATTGGCGGCTTCAAAATCACTATTACTAATAATATTATTCATTTTGTCGGTATCATCCGGATGAATAATAATGGTTGGTGCAATTAAATTATTTAGATATGCGGCAGCTTGCTGTGTATGCCATATTAAATTGTGCCCGTATACCTCTATATCTTGTGGCAGGACTTGCAAAAATGCATCCACTTTGCTATAATCGGCCTCACCTTTATTATTTAATATGGAACTTTGCTTCATCGCATTGCCTAAGGTAATGGAGTTGAAGTTCGTATTTGCAATGTTACGATAAGCTTCGTCGTCCATATAGATATCCATTCCTATACCTACCCCTATCTGGAAATCTGTACGTGGAATATAACTTTTAATGGCATCATAGCGTGAAATCTTTTCCGCTAATTCCAGGGGTAATTCAGAGCTGGCAATACCGTTTCCCTCGTGCGGGTTGAACCATTTCATCTTATTGTCATCACATGCCTGAAGAACTAAACTTCCTAAAGCAATGATTGATAATATATTTTTTAGTTTCATAATGACTTTATTCTTTTATTCTTGTTAGGATACTTAATTCTCCGGATAGTCGGTATATGCTGGTGCATTTAGCGGTACTATCCGTACGTTATCAATGTAGATTTGAGCACTTGAAGCTGAAGACGGAAATTCTGTTGCTTCATCTGCACTGTTGCCTGTTATTTTATCTAAAGTGAAATCGGAATTTTCATAATAAAATCCGAAATTACAATAGGAAGCCTCATTCCTGCGGTCTAATATAAATTGGTAAGTTAAGTTTGCTACATCTGCGTTTTGAGAGCAGATATAGAATTTGCTGAAAGGAACTGTAACGGTTTGCCATCCGGCTGTATAGAACGGGACAACCTTTCCGTCCACCACCCATGGTACATAATTGTAACAATCTTTATTGTCGCTGGTGGCCCATTCACCACCGTTCAATCCATTTACCAGGCAAATCTTTATAAAGCCGCTTCCTGCCCATGGATTGGATTCGGGAACATATACATCAAATTGGATGCCACATGCAGACACATTGGTTGTAGCGTCAATACCTCTTGTTTCCGGAGTCCAGTCGTCTACATCGTTACCAGCGGTCCATACTTCGGCAGTCCGGTTTTTCCCTGCAGCTACGGGGACTTGTTTGGCAGCCGGTAGCATCACACATTTGCCACGTCCTGTGTTCAAAGGATCATCTACCAAATCTTCTGGGAAAACCATACTGGCGTTGGAACCCCATGAACCTTGCTGTCCTTCCGTGTCAAAATCAAGAATGATTCCCTTGGTGTAGTTATAGAAAGCTGGAGAATAGGCACCTCCGTTAGCACATTCTATGGTCAGGTAACCGCTTTCCGTAACCCCATCGGGTACCGTTACGGTAAAATACTCTCCATCTGCGTCCGAGAAAATATTATCGGAACCTTCCACTGTTATTTCTCCCGGGAAAGTGACTTTGGAAACTTCTTGAAGTCCCTCGCCATAGACAATAATTGTTTCTCCCGGTTTGGGCAGTGTGTTTGAGATGTTTGTAATGCTTGGAGCACTTGCCCGGATGGAAAATGCATATTCCAGTTGTGTGTTATCTTTGACCAAAAGAATCTTATTACGTACGCTTTCATCAGCTTTTATTGTTGGCAGATTCTTATCAACTTTGACTAATAAGGAAGCATCTGTAACAAAAACCGGATTGAAATAACAGTTATAGCCGTTAATATATACCTTTTTTAATCCGGTGAACCCGGATCCTTCAATACGTATTAATTGTCCTAAGCGGGCGAATTCCACTTTTCTATCAGGCACATTAGAAGTTGCATCCTCTAAGTAAATGCCTGCAATATTCATTTGGGCATTTCCTTTGTTATCATCATTGCATGCCGTAAATAGGGTCATGCAAAGTGTGATCATCAAAAATAGATTGGATGCCTTTGCTATATATAGGGGAAATAATTTTTTCATTGTTGCCATATTTTAATTAGTTAAACAATTCGTCGGTTATTCTCTCCTCTGTAAATTGGTACGGAACAGGTGCATCTTTAAGCAACGGATTTTGTACTGTTTCCGATTCAGGATAAGGCAAAAGAAAGATACTGGCTTGAACGTCACCTACTGATCTTTGTGTACGGTCTTTGGAGGTATCTTCAGATAATGTTTGTGTAGCGGAATCCCATAAAACAGGAATATTGGTATCACGTTTTTGCCCTGTGATATAGTTTAACATTGTTTGTTGCTGGTAATAAGCCCACCGTACCATGTCATACCAGTATTGGCCTTCCAAACAAAGCTCCAGGCGGCGCTCACGGCGTAAATCGTCGAATGTAAAAGAGGATCCCGTTGTAGTAAGTCCTGCACGGGTCCGGATTGCTTTATATAATTCAAAAGCTGTCGGGTCGTCACAAGAAACATTGGTGCCTAACGTCACTTTCGTATCATCAGCACTCTTCCCGCTGTTAAGAGAAAGACTGGTGCCAAATGCTGCTTCTGCATAATTAAGATAAACTTCTCCCAAACGGATCATATAGGTATTTATAGGAGTACTTCCTTCTGTAATATTGGAATTATCTTTGTTCGATCCGCAAACATATTTTTTGCAATTCAATTGGGTTTCCGAATATTCGAATGTCAGTCCGCCTTTATCACTCATTAATTCAGAATAATAGTCTCCGTAAGCCATCCATGTCGCTTTCCTTCTGACATCACCTTGCTCGTATTCCCAAATCACATTGGGTTGGGCTACTGTAGCTCCTCCCCATGCTTTGGAAGTACCTGTAATATCCGAACCATAAGCAAAGTAGTTCTGTATGGTGTTGGATTCTCCATAAATGATACTTTTGGCTACCCATTGTAGTGCAAATAATGTTTCCTTATTGTTGTTATTCTCTATCTTAAATAAATCAGCGTAGTTGTCCATTAAGCCGAAATTGGTATTCTCTATAACTTTCATAGCTGCCTTTTTGGCTAATTCCAGATACTCTCCGTTGCGTGTACCACTGTTGGGATCGTTACTGTAGCCGGCATAAGTCAAATAAACCCGTGAGAGCATGGCAAATGCGCTGTACTTATTTACCCGTCCTGCAGCGTAAGAAGTTTCCGGTAAATATTTGGCAGCATATTCCAAATCCCGCATTACGAACTCATATACATCTGATACGGGACTTGGGGCTACAATAGGATTGTTTACTAACTCATCGGAATTTTCATTCAGTATAACATTGCCCCATAACATAGCCAGATAATAATAGGCCACTCCACGCATGAAGCGAGCTTCTGCAATATATTGGGGTTTAATGTCTTCGCTCATACTTCCACTTTTTATTCCGTTTATTATTTTATTGGCTTGTTGTACTACGATATAGAATGATTCCCATGCTTGTACCAACGGACCTGTCAAACCGCTTTCGTTAAGATCGGTGAAGGGATAAATATAAGGGGAGTAGGGTGCACGAAGATTATATCCGCGCCCATCTCCCATTCCATAATAGAATTTATCATTAAAATGGAACCATACTTTGCTGTATAATGGTGCTGTTGCAGCTTTGCAATCTTCCTCCGTCTGGTAAAAATTATCTCCTGCTATGTTTGAATTGTCCGTTGAGTCCAGAAAGTCACTGCACCCGGTGAACAGTAAGGAGACTGCTAATGTGAGTGTATATAGGTATTTATTTGTTTTCATATTCTTAGTCTTTAAAAGGTTAAGTTCAGTCCAAATGTGTAAATTCTTGGGGAAGGGTAACGGTAATTATCAAATCCTGTTAATAACGCATTCTGATTGGCTGAACCAATTTCAGGATCGTAGCCTTTATATTTGGTAAATGTATATACGTTTTGCAGGTTACAATAAACTTTCAGATTCTGGATGCCAAGACGCCCTATCCATTTTCGTGGAAGAGTATATCCTAAAGATATGGATTGAATACGTAGATAAGACCCATCTTCCACATATAGATCACTGAATCGGTAATTTGATTCGTTTGTCTTCGTTGATCCCGACATACGGCAGGCGTAGGGAGAACCGCCTACTATTTGTACGTTACGGTAATCATCCGGGCCATTGGAATCTATCAGTCCTAGCTTTGCATAATTCAAAGCTCTTTTTAATAAATTGGTATTCTGGTGCGGATCTTCCAAGGTTCTCCTCGCCCAGTTCACGACATCATTGCCTACCGATCCGCTCAGGTATACATTTAAATCAAAACCTTTGTATGAGAAACTGTTTCCTATACCAAAGGTGAAATCCGGTTCGGGATTACCGATGTAAGTACGGTCTTTTTCGTCAATTACTCCATCTTTATGTATGTCCTCAAATATATAGTCTCCTATCCATACGCTGTTCTTGCCAATGGACATTCCTTCAGGGAGGGCTACCGGAGTTACTTCTCCTTTATCATTCTTGTAATAAAAATCGGTGGCTTTTTCAAAACGACCTATGCATTTGTAGCCGTAAAATTGTCCTATTGGTTCTCCGACCGCTGTACGGGTGATAATTGTAATAACAGAGCCGCTTTGGTTAGTTTTATCAATTAAGCTTGTTGGAGTATCCAGCTTCTTTACTTTGTTACGGTTCATGGAGTAAATGAAACTGCTTCTCCATTGAAATCCTTTCTTATCAATATTCACTGTATTTAAGGTGAGTTCAAGGCCTTTGTTTTCCAATGAACCGATGTTCTTCCAGGGGGCGGCTGTTGCTCCCGGACTGCCTGATGTTCCGACGTAAGCTGGTAGAGGAACTTGGAGGAGCAGGTCTTTAGTCTTTTTATAGTAAACATCAGCAATAAACTCTATTCTGTTTTGAAACATGTTCAGGTCAACGCCAATATTGCTAGAGTAAGTCGTTTCCCATTTTAATTCGGGATTTGGAGTGTTGCCGGCTAACAGTCCGGTACCCCAGGTTGTTGCCACGGAAGAATAGATTGACCGGTAAGCATTGTTCACCACATTCTGGTTACCTACGGTTCCCCAGCCTAAACGGAGTTTCAGATTATTGATAATATCATTATCTTTTAGGAATGATTCATTCGAAACTTTCCATGCCAAAGCAGCCGAAGGAAACCATCCCCAGCGGTTATCTTTATAGAATTTGGATGAACCGTCTCGGCGTAGTGTGAATGTTAACAGGTATTTATCATTATAAGAATAGAACATGCGTCCGAAATAAGACATGATAGAACTTTCTCCACTATTTCCATTATTGTTGGCTGTACTTGCATCTCCTAAAACTAAATCGGTGGCTGCATTCGAGAGATAGCCCGTTCGGGAACCATAAAGGTATTCCCATTTACTTTGTTGCATCTCTTGTCCGAGCATAAGATTTATGTTATGCATTCCGAAAGTTTGATTGTAATTAACTATGTTTCTCCAGTTCCAATATTTATTATATGTTTTTGAGAAGGCACCCTGGCGGTTCTCATTAACAATAGCACCGAATTTGTAGGAAGGATTGAACTTGTAAGTATTTGTAATTCCGTAGTCAAAGGAAAGTTCTGATTTATAGGTAAGTCCTTTCATAAACGTGATTTCTGCATAAGTATTGGCACGGATTCCCATCTTTTCATTCCGGTTGTCATTGATTTTAGCCAGTCCTACCGGATTAGTCTGAGTCCATTCGTCAGTATCTGGCCCGTCATAACTTCCATCTGCATTTCGTACGGCCACATTGGGTGTCTGTAATAATGCTGTTTGAATGAGTGATTCGTCCGATATCGTTAGTTTTTGTTTGGATTCACTAAATGCAAAGTTAATTCCCATTTTTAAGTAATCTTTCACTTGTGAATCAAAACTCCCACGTAGATTTAGCCTGCGAAAGCCTGAACCAACGGCGATTCCGTCTTGCTGGAGGTAACCGGCTCCCATGGCGTAACTGCTCTTATCGTTTCCTCCTGTTACGGAAAGATTGTGGCTTGTCATCAATGCTTTAGAAAACATTTCGTCCTGCCAATCCGTTCCTTCGCCTAATAAATCAGGGCGAACAAAATTATTATCAGTTTTAACAATACCCCAGTCCTGACCGGCATAATCTTTTCCAGAACGCACATTTCTGTGTTCAGCATATTCACGCAAGTTCAGCATGTTCAGTTTCTTAGGCATTTCCTGCCATCCTATATAGCCGTCATAAGTAATGTTTGCTATTCCTTTCTCACCTCGCTTGGTCGTGATTATAATAACTCCATTAGCTGCACGTGCTCCATAAATAGCTGTGGCGGAGGCATCCTTTAAGACATCCATTGAAACAATGTCCGACGGGTTTATAGATGCCAAAGCATTGTCTGTCCCCGATCCCGTGGATCCATCTATAATTACACCATCAATCACAAAAATAGGCTCATTGGATGCGTTTAGGGAGTTAATTCCACGAATACGTATGGATGAACTGGCACCGGGCATACCGGAATTAGCTTGCACTTGTACACCGGCTGCACGTCCTTGTAAAACCTGATCAACGGAGGTTATCACAGACTTTTTTATGGCATCATTGCTTACGGAAACTACAGAACCTGTCAAATCGCTTCGCTTCATCTGTCCGTAACCAACAACAACGACTTCATCTAACATTTCCGTGTTCTCTTTTAGAACAATATTAAACTGTGTTTTTCCGGCTACAGCTATCTCTTGTGTTTTGTAACCGATAAATGAAATTGAAATTGTACTATTTGCCGGAACAGTCAAGGAATATTGACCGTTAAGGTCGGTGATGATTCCGTTACTGGTGCCTTTCTGCACGACACTGGCGCCGATGATCGGTTCTCCTGAAGTATCTTTCACTACACCTTTTACAGTGATGTTTTGTGAAAATGCCCAAAGAGGTATCAAGCATAATAAGAATAAAAGCCCGAGAGGCTTAAAATAATGATTTGTGCATTTCATAATGAAATAGGTTTAATGAGTAACAATAATAATGATCTTTTCTTGGTATTTTAGTATAAAGTAATGATTTTATTCTTTTTGTTTGGCCTGTGACAAAGTTAACTGATGTGAGTTAAAGGGAATAAAAAAAATGTTTCATGTGTTACATGCTAATGTAACATGACTTTTCTGTACGTTACAATGTTTTGTCCTGTGGTTACGTATATGTTATATAACATCACTGAAAATAACCTTTTACAAAATATCTTCTGAACTCTTCCAATCTCTTTTTCTTTTTTATTACCTTTGTCTTTGTTACTTATTTAATATTATGAAGATTTATTTGCGAAAAATATTTTCTTTTATATTCGTTTGGAGCAGTTTGTTGCAAGTGGCGGCACAGACAGGTCGGTTTTATTCCACGGATAACGGATTATCAAGTAGTTTAGTCAATCAGATTTTTCAAGATAGTAAGGGTTATGTCTGGATTGCAACAGAATATGGCCTGAACAAGTTTGATGGAATCCGTTTTTCAACCTATAAGCACTCTGTTCGTGATTCTGTTTCTATTAAAAACAACTATGTACATACTCTTTTTGAAGACAGCAGGCGGAATATGCTGGTTGGTTGTATTGATGGTTTAATGAAATATGACCGTGCTACAGATACTTTTCATGAAATTCCCATGATGCGATCCGGTAAGCGCGTTTTTCCCCATGTTACTCAAATCCATGAACTGCATAATGGAGAAATATGGATGTCTACAACGGGACAGGGAGTCTTCCGGCTTGATGAGAAACAAAGAAATGCGGTTTCTATTGATGACATTATGAGCCAGCTGAATTATAATTTTCAGTCTAACCTTTATGAAGATTCTCATTTCAATATATGGATTGGTACAGAAGGAAACGGCCTGATTTGCTATAATCCTGACACCCGTAAAATCCATGCTTTTAAATATCCTGAGATTAATGATAATAATATATCTTCTATTATAGAAGACCGGTCCGGGAATCTTTTTGTCGGTACCCAGACCCAAGGAGTCTCTCTCTACGATAGGAAAATGAAGAAATTTGTTTCCATTCCTTATGTAGGGAATGTTGCATTATCTGTCTATTGCATGTCTCTGGTGGGGGGAAGACTTTTAATTGGTACGGACGGACAGGGTTTAAAGACGTACAATCCTAAGAGCAGGAAAATAGAAGATTATAAAACAAATTCGGCTCCGTTGGACTTTTCCAGTGGTAAAATACACTCGATTCTTGAAGACCGGGATCAGAATCTATGGCTGGGGGTGTTTCAGAAAGGTATAGCATTAATACCCAAGCAGGAAAATACTTTTGAATATTATGGAGAAAAGTCGGTTTATTATAATCCTATTGGCCAAGGGTGTGTGATGTCTATTTATCAGGATCGCAGTCATCACTTATGGGTCGGTTCCGACAATGAGGGGGTGTTTGAACTGGATACGGACGGAAAGAGAATTCGTCATCATCAACCGGGAAATGGTCCGTATGCTATGGCAAATACCATTATGTGTATGTATGAAGACTCAGAAGGAAACCTTTGGTTGGGCTCTTATACCCGTGGATTGGCCAAATTGGACCGGAAAACCGGGCAATGTAGCTATCCCTTGCAGTTGGATAATGAGAAAATATTTTCCATTACGGAAGATCACCATAAGAATTTGTACATCGCAACACTGGGATCAGGATTCTACTCTTATAATCTGTTAAGTGGAGAGCTTAAACATTATGAATCATCTAAAGATGAGACCGGGGATTTGAGTAGAAATGAACTTGTTAATGACTGGATTAACTATATATTCTGTGATAGTGATGGTATGATCTGGCTGGGGCATTATAAAGGTGTCAGTTGTTTCAATCCTGTAACGGAAAGCTTTATAAATTATAAGCCGTTGAATACTCTGATAACCGGCGGAGTGGGGTATGTGTTGCAGGAAGATCATCATGGGAATATATGGGCGGGTACAACAAGCGGATTGTATTGTTTTAATAAGAAGACGAAGCAATTGAGAAAGTTCACCGTACAGGACGGGCTACCTAACAATGTGATATGTGGATTGTGCGAGGATGAAAAACATGATTTATGGATTAGTACCTATAAAGGTATAAGCCGGTATAATGTTTCCAGTAATCGTTTTCTTAATTATTATGCCGGAGATGGTTTACAGGGGAATGAATTTACTCATGGAGCCTTTTACAAGGATCATTCTGGTAAAGTCTATTTCGGAGGTCCTAATGGCATTACGTGTTTTTATCCGGATTCAATTGCTGGTATTTACAAGAGTGCTGAAGTTGAGATAACCGATTTCTATATCTTTAATAAACCGGTGCATAAAAATAGTTATTCCGGAGGGCAGCCAGTTATCTATACTTCTGTTTCAGAGGCGAATCTTTTCCAGTTGTCTTATGAAGATAATACTTTCAGTATTGCGTTTTCTACATTTCAATATAATAATCCCGAGCAAATTTCTTATCAATATAAAATAGATGAATTAAGTACCCAATGGCTCAGCACTGAACCGGGTGTGAATAGGGTGACTTATAATAATCTTCCTCCGGGGAAATATCATTTTCATGTAAGGACATTCAATCATGGAACCTATTCAAAGATACGGTCGATAAAGGTTCTGATTACTCCACCCTGGTATCAGATGTGGTGGGCCTATTGTATTTATGTGGGGTTGCTCCTTTTGTTGATAGTGGGAATCATTAATTATATCTTGTCCAGAATGCGCCATCGCCGTGAGATCATGAAGCGTGAGCACATCGAACAGCTAAATGAGGCGAAGCTTCAATTTTTTATTAATATATCCCATGAGATAAGAACTCCTATGACGCTTATCATTAATCCGCTGGAAAAGTTGTTGGTTGAGACAAAGGGGCAGCAAATTCAAAAAACTTATTTAATGATCTATCGTAATGCCCAGCGGATTTTGCGATTGATTAATCAACTGATGGATATTCGTAAATTGGATAAGGGACAAATGCATATGAAGTTTCGGGAAACAGATATGGTTGGTTTCATAGAAGATGTGGTACTCACATTCGATTATATGGCCAAAAAGAAACACATACGTTTGCTCTTTGAGCATGCCATGCCTCAACTAAAGGTTTGGGTGGATTTAAATAATTTCGATAAAATATTGATGAATGTGTTTTCCAATGCATTTAAATATACTCCTGCCGGTGGAGAAATTGTCGTGAATCTTACTACGGGGACGGATATTTTGCGAAAGGATGCTTTGCGGGAATATTTCCAAATCACTGTTACCGATAGTGGCATTGGAATAGATAAAGATAAAATAGAACGGATATTTGAGCGTTTCTATCAGATAAATAATGATGTTACACAATCTAATTTAGGTACTGGAATCGGTTTACACCTTTCCAAATCGTTGGTTGAATTACATCATGGAACCATTTCGGCGGAGAATCGCGAAGACGCTTCCGGTAGTCGTTTTATTATTCGTATGCCGTTGGGAGCTACACATCTGAGAAAGGATGAGCTGGAAGATGTAGATGCCAATACCCTTCCCCATAAAATGTTTGTGGAGTCGGAGCGGCAAGAGTTAACAGCAAGTCTGGCAAAGGATACGGATGCTGATGAGGCTAAAAGAATTAAGGCAAAAACACATTTCCGGGTATTGATTGTGGAAGACGAGGAAGAGATTCAATTATATCTGAAGGAAGAACTTTCCGATGAGTATCGGATAATGACCTGCAAAAACGGGAAAGAAGCATACGATCTTATTCTAAGTGATACTCCTGATTTGGTGATCAGTGATATAATGATGCCGGAGATGGATGGCCTGACCTTATGCCGGAAAGTAAAGCAAAATGTTAATGTAAACCATGTACCTGTTATTTTGTTAACAGCCAAGACTAAGCCTGAGGATACGATAGAGGGCATGGAAACAGGTGCGGATGCTTACATGGTAAAACCTTTTAATACGGAATTGCTGAAAAGTACCATTTCAAACCTAATAGTAAACCGTAGATTATTACGCAATAAATTTAGCGGTGCCCAACAGCAAGAAGATAAGATACAAAAAATAGCGATTAAATCATCGGATGAAATTCTGTTGAATAAGATTATGAAAGTGATTAATGAGAATATTGCCAATCCTGAGTTGAGTGTCGAAATGTTAGCTTCCAATGTTGGGCTTAGCCGTGTACATGTTCACCGCAAACTAAAGGAACTGACCAATCTTTCAGCCCGCGATTTTATAAAGAATATCCGTTTACAGCAGGCTGCAGCTCTACTCAGAGAGAAGAAACTAACGATCTCGGAGGTCGCTTACGCCACAGGCTACACTAATCTATCCCATTTCTCCACCACCTTTAAGGAGGTATATGGAATGTCTCCTAAAGAATATATGCAGGAACATTATGTTGAATGAGGATCATCTATAATATAGATGAAATAAATACTTTCTATATTATACTGTTTCTATTGATTATAGAGATTGAGAATATGACATGCCACTAAAGCAGCGGTTTCAGTACGAAGTCTTGATGGTCCCAGATTAATGGGTATGAAACCCTTACTGACAGCCTTTTGAACCTCTTCTTCACTAAAATCTCCTTCGGGACCGATTAGTACCAGAGCATCTTCATTTTTATGGAGAATCTCTTTTAACGCTTTCTTTTCACTGTTGTAGCAATGTGCAATGAATTTCTGTCCGTTGAATGGTTTCTCAATGAATGTATTAAAATCCGTCATCTCATTTAATATAGGAAGACGTGCTTTGAGAGATTGTTTGATTGCGGATATGAGTATTTTGGTTATTCGTTCTGTTTTTATGACTTTTCGTTCGGAATAGCGGCATTTTAAAAAAGTAAGTTCATCAAATCCTATTTCTGTAGCCTTTTCTACAAACCATTCCGTCCGGTCCATGTTTTTAGTAGGAGCCATTGCAATATGCAAGTGTCCTTTCCACAAAGGTTGCTGGGATATTGTTTCCAATATTTCTACCGAACAGCTCTTGTTTGTTATGTTGTCAATCCGGGCACGGTAAAAGAATCCCTTGCCATCTGTCAGCATGACTTCGTCTCCGCTGGATAATCGTAGAACGCGGGTACAGTGTTGGGCCTCTTCTTTGGGAAGTTCACCGGTAATCTTTATGTCAGGGGTGTAAAATACGTGCATGTGGCGTTATCTCTACTTTTTCCGTCGCGCTATTTCATCTCTTATTTGAGCTGCGCGTTCGTAATTTTCATCTTTAATAGCTCTCTGCAAGTGCTCTTGCAATAACTCGATACTATCTTTTTTGAGGAATTCATCCTTTTCGGGATCTGGATCATTTGCATCCGGAGAATTTGTTTCTTTTGGTGAATCATCTGTAATATTCAGCTGTTCCGACTCAAGTATTTCTTCGTAAATAAAGATCGGTGCTTTCATGCGTAGTGCCATGGCAACAGCATCGGATGTACGGGCATCCATCCGGATGATTGTACCGTCCGCCTTTAAGTAAATATAGGCGTAGAAAACTCCATTGTCTACTTTATAAATAAGAGCGCGCACCATAGTGACTCCTAAAATCTCCAGACAGGATGCAAATAAGTTGTGAGTTAACGGCCTTGGCGGAATTACTTCCTTCAATATGATAATCATTGCCTGGGCTTCTGCCGCACCAATAATAATAGGTAGTTGCCGGGGACCGTTTATTTCTCCCAAAACGAGAGCATAAGCTCCCACTTCTTCCTGGCTATTGGTAATGCTCAAAACTCTTAGCTCTGTTTTTTTCTTGTTCATTTTAAAATACTATTTTATTGCTTCCGGACGGTGTTTGTATCTGAAAATGAGGGCAAATAAAATACCGACTATCAGGGCATATCCGCTAAATATATACCATACACTACTCCAATCACCTACCGTGTAGAAGCTTCCTTGGAATGCCGTGGAATAGGTGAAGTGGTCAACAACGCATTGGGCGCCCAATGTTCCGATCGTAGCACCCAGGCCGTTGGTCATCAACATAAACAATCCTTGTGCACTGGAACGAATATCTTTATCGGTTTCTTTATTAACAAAGAGAGAACCAGAGATATTGAAAAAGTCGAAAGCAACGCCATATACTATCATGGAGAGGATGAACATCCATACTCCGCTTCCCGGGTTCCCGGCTCCGAATAGACCGAAACGTAATACCCAGGCAAACATGGCAATAAGCATAACTTGCTTGATTCCAAACTTTTTCAGAAAGAATGGAATGAGCAATATACATAATGTTTCCGAACATTGTGATATAGATATCAAGGCGTTGGCATGATTAGCTCCGAATGATGAGGCATATTCAGGAATAGCTTTAAAACTGGTTATAAATGGATTCGCAAATCCGTTCGTTATTTGTAAAGAAACTCCCAGTAACATACAGAATATGAAAAAAATAGCCATTCTTCTATTCTTGAAAAGGGAGAAGGCGCGCAGTCCGAGAGCTTCAACCAATGATTTCTTTTCTTTTTGTTTGCTGATGGGACAGTGGGGAAGAGTTATAGCATAGAGTGCCAAAACTAATCCTAAACCTCCTGATACAAAAAATTGGGTGTGGGAAGCCTGATATCCTAAAGCATCCACAGCCAGCATGGAACAGATAAAACCGATAGTTCCAAAAATACGGATGGGAGGAAAATCCTTGATGGTATCAAATCCCGTATTATCCAGTACCGAAAATGCAACGGAATTGGATAATGCCAGTGTGGGCATGTAAAAAGCCACACTAATTGCGTAAAGACTGAATAAGACGGCAAAATTTGTTTCGTGTCCGGCAGTCATACCATAATATCCGGTAGCTATCATAAAAATAGCTGCTATAAAATGGCAAAAACCTAATAAACGTTGTGCTGGTATCCACCGGTCGGCTACAATGCCTATTAATGCCGGCATAAACATGGAGACTATTCCCTGCATGGCATAGAACAAGCCGATGCGTCCGGCCAGATTTATGCTAACCAAATAACTACCCATAGACGTTAGATAAGCTCCCCATACGGCAAATTGCAGGAAGTTCATAATGATTAAACGTATCTTTACGCGCATAATTCTTTTCTTTACGTATTTTTCCCTTTTCTTCTCGGAACCTGATTATTGCTGCAAATTTAGGAAATTTATTGGAAAGGTAGTATGGAGGGTAATAATAAAAAAGAAGGGCATCTATCCCAGATACCCAATCTTTATAACCTTAAATCTAATACCATGAAAAACACAGCGCAAATATAATGATTTTATGTTATATAACATGAATGTTCTCTCTTTTCTCTGTGTTATTAATGTACTTTAACTATTAATCCTCCTATATGTAGGGAAAATATTATAATACGCCTCATCTAGAAAAGAATAAATAAAAAAAGTACAGGGAGCAGTATAATAATGTGTTGTATTGCTGTGACTTGCAGTCTTGATTAATACCTCTGCCATTATCTTTGTATTATAAAAGAGAATGAGTACTAATCGTTAATAAACTAAAATGATTATACTTGTAGGGTCTAAACAGAAAGTCTCCCTATGTCGCGTTAGCTTACTTGCTCTAGTAGTCTTCGAGACTATTGGTCGTATTAAGCACGACATAGTTTATTGAACTCAAGCCAGAGAATATTTAGGGACTAACCGAGCCCACTATTATGGTAGTAGTCGTTCAATACAGGAGACTTCCCTTAAAACTCAATGTAATGGAACAAATGTATGGAATTGATTTGGGTCTGTCAAGTTTTGCGGTCAGTTTCTTTGATGTTCAGGGCAAATCACATCAATTGAAACAAGTCAAAAACACGGTTGAAGGAA
>CAZKSK010000006.1:0-23693 GCA_964555225.1 uncultured Bacteroides sp. | reverse complement strand
TATTTGCGTCGAGATTGCTTCTATACAGGTGTGACTGAGGGGAACATCGGATCGGCTCGCATTATTAAAATGCTGAATATCAACAATGATCATCTGGTTATCGAATCAAAAGGCATCTATTCTATAGAAAACTATCTTATGGCACGCAGATTAATGTATTGGCAGGTCTATCTGCATAAAACAGCGGTTGCCTGTGAGAAAATGCTTATTAGCGCTTTATTAAGAGCTAAAGAACTTGCGCATTGCGGAGAAAAACTTTTTTGTTCACCCGCACTCCATTTTTTTCTATACAATAGCATTCACAAAGAAGAATTTGAAAATAATCCTGAATGCTTAAAATATTATTCACAATTGGATGATAATGATATATGGACAGCACTAAAAGTATGGAGTGAGCATAAAGATATCATACTATCTACTCTCAGCAAAGGTATTATCAACAGAAAAATTTTTAAGGTAGAAGTTACTACGACTCCACTCAGTGAGGATAGAAAAAAAGAAATTCGACAAAATATTATCAATAAATTAGGAATCTCTGCAGAAGATGTACACTATCTGGTTAAATTCCAAACAATCGAAAAAGATATGTATAGTGCAGAAGACGATAGCATTGAAATCTTATATGAAGATGGAACCACAAAAGATATTGCGGAAGCTTCAGATATGCTAAATATTTCATTGCTGTCAAAAAAGGTAAAAAAATACTACAATTGTTATCAACGCACGTGACATAATTGTTTTTGTTTTTCAAAGCCACACTGTTCGTAAACAATTAAATATTCATTTTGAGGAGACGGTAGATAAAAAGTACGATTTTAGATAAATAATACCTTAAATATGAAAAATAATTGCTTATTTTGCATATTGTAAACTTTTTGAATAAGGACAAATATGGAATTTACTGCGAAACAAATAGCTGATTTTATACAAGGAGAAATCGTCGGTAACGAAAATGCAACCGTTCACACCTTTGCCAAAATAGAAGAAGGGATTCCGGGAGCTATTTCTTTTCTTTCCAATCCCAAATATACTCATTATATATACGAAACGCAATCTAGTATTGTTCTGGTTAATAAAGATTTTGTACCGGAAAAAGAAATAAGAACGACACTTATCAAGGTTAATAATTCATATGAAAGTGTCGCAAAGCTTTTAACCCTGTATGAAATGAGTAAACCGGTAGAAAAAGGCATAGATTCTCTTGCCTTTATTGATCCCAGTGCAAAAATAGGTAAGGATGTTTACATAGCACCCTTTGCTTTTATCGGGAAAAATGCCGTCATAGGGAACAATACCAGAATCTATTCACATGCCACTATCGGGAATGAAGTAAAAATCGGAGAAAAATGTATCATTAATGCCAATGTAACTATTTATGAAGGCTGTTGCATCGGGAATTACTGTATTCTCCATTCAGGATGTGTCATAGGCGCAGATGGATTCGGCTTTGCTCCATCAAAAGATGGATATGAGAAGATACCTCAAATAGGTATCGTAAAACTGGAAGATAATGTTGAAATTGGAGCCAATACTTGCATTGACCGTTCTACAATGGGCGCTACAGTTATCGGGAACGGTGTTAAACTTGACAATCTGATTCAGGTAGCACATAATGTAGAAATAGGCAGCAACACTGTTATGGCAGCACAAGTTGGCATAGCAGGTTCATCCAAAGTAGGTGATTGGTGCATGTTTGGTGGGCAAGTCGGTATCGCCGGGCATATTAGAATCGCCGATCATACTAACATCGGCGCTCAAGCCGGAATTGCAGGAAATATAAAAAAACCGAATTCAACCATTATCGGAAGTCCGGCCATAGATGCCCCTTTATTTCTAAAATCGTCTGTTCTGTTTAAAAAATTACCTGAGATGGCGCAAACTATCAATGAGTTGAAAAAAGAAATAAAAGAATTAAAAGAACAAATAAAAAAATAACATATGTTCAAACAGAAAACTTTAAAAGGCAGTTTTTCTTTATATGGAAAAGGATTACATACCGGTCTTAATCTAACCGTAACATTTAATCCTG
This sequence comes from uncultured Bacteroides sp., assembly GCA_964555225.1. Taxonomy (GTDB): domain Bacteria; phylum Bacteroidota; class Bacteroidia; order Bacteroidales; family Bacteroidaceae; genus Phocaeicola_A. The sequence continues at coordinate 21,664 of CAZKSK010000006.1, read as the reverse complement.
CCCCAGAAAACTTTGGATATAAAATCCAACGTATAGATCTGGAAGGACAACCGCTTATTGAAGCCGTTGCAGATAATGTAGCCGAAACGACCAGAGGTACCGTTTTAACCAAAGAAAACGTAAAAGTCGGTACTATCGAACATGCTATGGCCGCTCTTTATGCTGCAGGTATAGATAATTGCTTGATTCAGGTTAACGGTCCTGAATTTCCGATTCTAGACGGTAGTGCAAAAGCCTATGTAGAACAAATAAACAAGGTTGGAATTGAAGAACAAACTGCGGTAAAAGACTATTACATTATTAAGAAAAAACTGGAATATAAAGATGAAGAGACGGGTTCTTCCATCATAATACTTCCAGACGACAATTTTAGTATTAATGTTTTAGTTTCATATGATTCACAGATACTTTCCAATCAATTCGCGACATTGGACGATATGGTTGATTTTCCAACAGAAATAGCATCAAGCCGTACTTTTGTCTTTGTCCGTGAAGTCCAACAACTTTACGCAGCTGGTCTCATTAAAGGCGGTGATTTGGATAATGCCATTGTCATCTATGAAAAACAAGTTCCACAAGAAGCATTCGATAGTCTGGCCGATGTGATGGGAGTTGTTCACAAAGATGCAACACAATTGGGATATATCCAAAATAAGCCGTTAGTATGGGCTAACGAACCCGCCCGTCATAAACTTTTGGATATCATTGGAGATCTTGCTCTTATCGGGAAACCACTGAAAGGGCGCATCATAGCGACACGTCCGGGACACACAGTCAATAATAAATTTGCCCGCCTAATGCGCCGGGAAATCCGAATGCACGAAATTCAAGCGCCCAACTATAACTGTAATGATGCTCCGGTAATGGATATTAACCGTATTCGTGAATTACTTCCACATCGTTACCCGTTTCAATTGGTAGACAAAGTAATAGAATTAGGTCCCAATTATGTTGTTGCTATCAAGAATGTAACATCCAACGAACCTTTTTTTCAAGGACATTTTCCTCAAGAACCTGTTATGCCGGGTGTTCTCGAAATTGAAGCAATGGCACAGGCCGGCGGACTTCTTGTCCTTAACACCGTAGATGAACCTGAAAGATATTCAACTTATTTTGCCAAAATTGACAACGTACGATATCGTCATAAAGTAGTACCTGGCGATACTTTAATTTTTAAAGTTGAATTAATGGCTCCTATTCGTAGAGGTATCTCCACGATGAAAGGTTATGTTTTCGTTGGTGAAAAAGTAGTTTGTGAAGCTGAATTCACAGCTCAAGTAATAAAAAATAAATAAACAATATACATGATCAGCCCTTTAGCTTATATAGATTCTAAAGCCCAAATAGGCAATAACTGTGAAATAGCCCCTTTTGTTTTCATTGATAAAAATGTAATAATCGGTGATAATAATAAAATCATGCCCCATGCTTGCATCATGTATGGAGCTCGAATTGGAAATAATAATACGATTTTTCCGGGAGCTATTATCGGAGCCATACCTCAAGACTTAAAATTTAAAGGGGAAGAAACTACTGCCGAAATTGGTAATAATAACCTGATTCGCGAGAATGTTACCATTAATCGTGGCACGGCTTCAAAAGGAAAAACCATTGTAGGGAATAATAACCTGCTTATGGAATCTGTACATGTGGCACATGACGTGATACTAGGTAATGGATGTATCATTGGAAACAGTACAAAATTTGGAGGCGAAGTAATTATTGATGATAATGCAATTATCAGTGCTTCCGTTCTAACCCATCAATTTTGCCATATAGGAGGATATACCATGGTGCAGGGAGGTTCTCGTTTCAGCCAAGACATTCCTCCTTTCATCATTGCAGGAAGAGACCCGATCTCATATGCCGGTCTTAACATTGTTGGTCTTCGCAGAAGAGGTTTCTCCAATGAATTAATTGAAAACATACACAATGCATACCGTTTAATTTATCAGAATGGACTAAATGTTTCAGAAGCATTGGAAAAAGTAAAAAAAGAAATACCTTCAAGTCAGGAAATCGAATATATAATCAATTTTATAAAAAATTCTGAACGAGGAATTATTAGATAAGATTCATATTTAATAGGAGGATAATACCATGGTATATAAATTTACACTCATATCGGATGAAGTTGATGACTTCGTTCGTGAAATTAAAATCGATTCTGATGCTACATTCTATGATCTTCATAAAATTATCCTTAACTGTGTAGGATACAAAGATGACCAAATGACTTCATTTTTCATCTGTGACGAAGATTGGGAGAAAAAAATAGAAATTACTTTAGAAGATATGTCAAGTAGTTCTGATGAAGACACATGGGTAATGGATCAAACTAAACTAAGTGAACTGATTGAAGACGAAGGACAAAAACTCATGTATGTTTTTGACCAACTGGCAGAACGCTCTTTCGCCATTGAACTCACTGAGACATTTCCGGGACAAGATTTAAAGAAAGCTACTTGTTTCTTAAAACAAGGAGATCCTCCTGCTCAAACTATAGATTTCAACGAAACTATGACAAATTCAAATGCTTCTACAGATTTAGGTGAAGAGTTCTATGGCGATGAAGGTTATAACGAGGATGAGTTGGATTCTGAAAATTATAATATTAATGAAAGTGAGAATCCACCCGTTAATTCCGATTCATATTAATAATCAAATGCTATGAAAACTCTTATCGTCTTACTCGGCCCGACGGGTGTGGGTAAAACAGATTTAAGCCTATCCATAGCTGATCAATATCATACTGACGTGATATCATCCGACTCACGGCAAATGTATAAAGAACTAAAGATTGGCACAGCAGCCCCTGAAAAGGATCAGCTTTTACGTGCCAATCATTATTTTATCGGGATGTTGCATCTTGCCGATTATTATAGTGCTGCACAATTTGAAACTGACACGCTCTTGCTGCTGGACGAATTATTTCAAAAAAAAGATGTGGAACTAATGACCGGAGGTTCTATGATGTATATAGATGCAGTATGCAAAGGTATTGATGACATCCCCACCATCGATAAAGAAACAAGGGAAGAAATGATGAAGCATTATGACGAGGTCGGACTTGAACGACTTTGCCGTGAATTAAAACTCCTAGATCCTGAATACTATGATATAGTGGATAAAAAAAACTATAAAAGAGTAATACACGCACTTGAAATCTGTTATATGACCGGAAAAACTTATACTTCTTTTCGTACAAACAAGTCCCATAAAGAACGTTCTTTTAATATCTTGAAAATCGGGTTAAACCGAGAACGTGAAGAATTATATGGGCGAATAAATAAACGCGTGGACAAAATGATTGAAAACGGATTAATTGAAGAGGCTCGGAATGTATATCCATATAGACAATTGAATGCTCTCAACACTGTGGGCTACAAAGAACTATTTCGTTATTTCGACGGGACATGGACTCTTGAGTTTGCTATAGATAAAATTAAACAAGATACTCGTAACTATGCACGAAAACAAATGACTTGGTTTAAAAAGGATCACGATATTCAATGGTTCCATCCCGACGAGAACGAAAAAATATTCCAATTTTTACAAACTAAAATAATAGTATAATAAAAAACCTCTCTTATTAATGAAGAGAGGCTATATTAAAACTTTACATATTTAATTTCATTTTTTTTAAAAATGATAGGATGCTCCGATACTAAGATATAACTCATCCCAATTTTTAATTACCTGATATTTTAATTCAGTTTTCAAAGACCATTCGCTATTTAAATCATAATTAATACCGGCACCTATATCAGCCCCGATCTTTGTAACATCACCATCACTTAGAAGAGCTAAACCGGCAATTGGATAAATTGCTACATCACGGGCTGCTACAAAGTTATAATGAAAATCTGCATCTAATGTCCAGTAATTACTGTTACTATTAAAATAATAATTATAACTTGGAGAAAAATCAAAGACATCAACGCCCATTGTAACACCTGCCCCAATACCAAAATCACTACGGAAATTCCCCTTTACATCAAAAGACTTAATCTTAAAATTCTGTGCCGAAGCTGCTATTGATAGCATACATACCATGGCTAGTACAAAAATTTTTTTCATAATTATCTCATTTTTATTAACGGCGAAAATAATCTTTTTCCATAAAGACACCAAATTTTTATTGATAAAAAAATCGAAGTCACAATATAGAATGTAACTTCGATTCTCTAACTAAATATAAGAGAGAGGTTTATATTTAATTATTGTTTCACTCCCTGACTTGACTGCCCACTTCCTGATTTTACATCGTCGTTTTCAATAGAACGTTCAGCCTTCTTCACCCGAGCCTGAAGTTTACCGATACGATAACTTACACTAACTCCAAAACGTCTCATAGGGTCTTTATCACTACTATTAGTCATAAAATCAGTCGTTACGGTTTTGCTATTAAAATTCAAATAATGATTGAAAGGATTTCGTATGTATGCTGAAATATTCAAACGATCTTCTTTCATAAAAGAACGATTTACACTGAACGAATAATAATAATATCCTGAATAATTCCCTTGCAAACTTATGCTCTTTGTAGACCCTCCTCCATTAAGATTCAAACGAATTTTTCCAGGCAAGGTTTGCTGGATTCCTCCCCAAAAGTTTCCAGACCAACCCGAATTAGCAAGATTCATCAACTCACTCTTATAATCTGAATAACGGCCTCCTAAATTCGCATTAAAGCGAGTTGTTTTGGTCATACTCCAATTAATATAAGCAGACAGCCCCCACGATTTGTACTTTCCGATATTATTGAAAGTAGTATACTGTACACTGTTACCGCTATCATCTTTTTGCATAAACGTATATTGTTCAATGCTATTATTAATAAATCGATAACTCATGTTCAAATTAAAACTGAACTTGGGTGTAAAGCTTCCGAATTTTAAATTAAACGAATGTGATTTCTCACTATTCAAATCCGGATTCCCATAACTAATATTAGTCGGGTCATATTTATTCACATATGGATTTAAATAATAAATATCAGGACGACTGATTCTCATATTATAAGATAAGTTAATATTCTGAGAATCATTGAATTTCCATCCAAAACTTACTGATGGTACCAAATCATTAAAATGAGTATTGAAATCTGTAATACTTCCTTTATGATAATTTATTCCCATCATAGAATATTCATAACGAAGCCCTGCCTTTGCAGAATATTTTTTATACTTTAATTTGTACTCACCATAAGCCGCCAGAATGTCATAATGTTGATTAAAGTCTGTACTTCCAGTCTCATCATAAACAAATCCTTTATTATCCTTATTATCATAATAATTATCAGTTGTAGAATTATTCAATCGTAAAATATATTTTACACCCGTGCTTACAGTATGAATCTTACCTAAAGGAGTCGTATAATCCAACTGAAATGTATGTTCGTCCGATTTATTATTTGTATTATATTTCAAGTCACGTAATGTATACGGATAATCTTCAATACCTTCATAATAAGAATACTTATCATTTTCATTCGGATTATGACTCAAACGATATGAAAATGTAAACATCTTTTCTTTATTACTGCGAAAAGAACGCTGATAATCAAATCCTAAATCAAGATTTGTAAGATAATCTTTTCCTCCACTAATACTATTAAAACTATATATATCATCTAACAAGTTATTACGCATCAAAGTACTACCAGTTGAATTATTTTTAAAATTATAACTCCATAATCCTGCAGAAAATGAAATTAGATTTAAAGAATCTACTTCGTAACTACCTTCCATTTCCCCATACTGAAAATGTCCATGAGCCTTATACTTAATATCATTTGTAAGATATTTATATGTATCATTATTAAAAGTTTCTCTTTCAGAATGAGAAGACTCATCACCACTTTTATTATAATTAATAGAATAGTTGCCCGTTACCGTGAATTTACCTACCTGTACAGTTCCATAAGCTGATGATCCTGAACGCAAATTACTAGCATTAGCACGCAATGTCACATTATATCCCTGCATATTGCTGTTATCATCGGTGATTATATTCAATATACCCGATATTCCTTCAGCATCATACTTCGCACCGGGATCGGTAATAACCTCAATTTTTTTTATTGAACTGGCCGGCATATTTTTTAAGATATCAGACGGGTTCTTCGTTAACATGCTATTAGGCTTATTATTTACGTGCACTGCAAATTTACTACTTCCATTCACCTGTATCTTATCTTCACCGTCTACCGTTACTAAAGGCACTTTACGAAGCATTTCCAACATCGTATTTGTTTGCGATTCAGGGTCGTCTTTAATATTATATTCTATCTTGTCAATATCCGATTTTACCAATGGTTTGGCTGCAACGACCTCCACTCCTTTCATCATCTCCGTTGATTCTGATATTGAAATAGTTCCCAAATCAACAGTTTTATGAGTTTCAGACAAAGTAAATTGTCTCGCTACAGTCATTTTTCCTACTGTTGAAAAAGAAATTACATACGTACCAACGGAAGCTAAAGACTCTGAAAATTGACCGTTAATGCCGGTAACATCTAACTTAACAGGTTTCTGAATATCGTTTTTCAATGCAATACGAATAGTTGAATAAGGTTCACCCTCTTTCGTAATTGAATCAACCAGAACACCTTTTACTGTATAAGGCAACACACCTTTTGGATTTGCCAACACCCCTATTGAAATAATTGCCAGCAAAAAAAACAAAACTCGTTTTTTCATTCGTACTAATTTTCTTTATAATAAAATATGTATTTGTAAAAAGGACACACAAAATTAAGAAGTTGTTGCATCACCTCGCTATTTTATTACATTTTTTACCTAAAATGATAACACTAAATAAGTCTACTAAAAGATTTAGGATCCTTCATCACCCAGATGAAGAACCCTAAATTATAATTCGTCATTTTTTAGAAGTTACAATAACAACACCGTTTTTTGCTATGCTGCCATATTTATTTATATAAGGAGCCAGATCCGTTCCCCCTTTTATAACACTAATATTATCAATGCTTGAAGCATTTAAACTGTTTAAATCGGCATTTTTCAAAAGTTGACCATCCAAAATCACTAAAGGCTGAGCTGATGCCTCTTTTTTTTGCAAACTAAAGATAATAGGCAATGTATATTTCACATTAACGGCTGTACCACGTTGATAACCGGGTTTCCATTTTGGCATCATATTAATTACTCTGACAGCTTCTTCATCCAAAGATGGAGAAATACTTCTCACTACTTTAGTATCCGAAATGGAACCATCACTTTTCACCGTAAATTGTACAATGACACGTCCTTGAATGCCTGCCTTTTGAGCATCTACCGGATATTTGACATTTCTTGCAAGGAATTTCAGACATTCCTGCATTCCACCAGGAAACTCAGGCATTTCTTCCACTACGGTAAATACTACATTATTTTTATCCGACACCGTTTGTTTATCCTTCAGTTCATTCTTGGTCACATTTTGTTCCATATCATTTGCATAACCAACAACGACAACTTCATCCATCGGCTTCACTTCATCCAACAAAGTCAAATGGACTTCCTTTCCATTCATCGAACTCTTTATAGGTAATAAGACCGTCTGTTTTCCAATAAAAGACACACACACAACATCACCATCATGAGTTTTCAAAACGAACCTTCCATTATTATCTGCGATTGTTCCTACTGTAGAATTTCTTATAACGACTGAAGCTCCTTTTACCGGATTCTTATCTATATCCGTAATTACTCCTTTCACTGTAACTTCCTTGTTATCATTCGTCTGAGTAGAAACAGGTGCCTTTTCTTCTATATTCTCCGGCAAAACATTTTTTTCAATTTTTGTAGTCTGTTCTTTTACCATTGAAGATAAATCCGTAACTTTGACAGCTGAAAGTCCATCCAATTTATTGGAAACTTCCGGACGGGCAAAAGCAGCCACTGTAAGTACTGCAACGGGAAGTACATATAGATACTTCAACCGTGCCCATGGGTTTGATTTTTCTTTTAACATCATAGCGATTCTTTTTTTAAGTGAACTGTGATTAAAGCTGTTGGCGATAGAGTAGAGCCTTGGTCCAACAGCTTTTTCTATTAATAATAATTGATAACTCTTAGCATCGATACCTTTGCGCAATACAGTATCATCCGCCTCATATTCATGAATATTCTGTAATTCCTGTTTCAAAAGCCAAGCAGCGGGATTAAACCACTGCAAGAAAACAAAGAGATCTGCCAATAAAACATCCCATGAATGTCCATTAGCAATATGAGCTTTTTCATGTATCATGATTTCCGTACCGTTCTCATCCAAATCTTTTTGAGAAATAACAATATACTTCATCCAACTAAACGGAGCGACTTTTTGTTTATGGACAATTAAATTTGTTCCATCAGCTTCCTTTAACTTCTTACCGGAAGTAATAAGTTGAAACATTTTACGGAGAGCCCAGACATTACGTAAAAGGAAAAATAAGATACCTCCCCAATAAATTAATAAAATCACTTCATTCCATACAACTCCGGAATCCGCTTCTATCGATACAGGTCCATATCCTCCGGCATATTGCATCATAATGAGTTGTTCCATAGTTAGAAAGGAACGATTCACCTCTGTAGGGTGTCGCATTGTTACTTCAACAAAAGGAAGCAAACAGGAAAGCAACATCAATGACAATAACATCACTCTGTTAAAACGATGGAATGTATCACGGCTCAACAATAATCTGTAAAACAGATAAAATGCAGCTAAGCAAAAAGCCGATTTCAAAATATAAACAAAAAAAACGCCCATACGAGATTTTCAATTAAATTATTTTTTCCCGTTTTCCACATCCATAATCAATCGCTTCAAATCGTCAATTGAAATATCCTCTTCTTTGACTAACGAAGAAACAACTCCCAGATAAGAATTATTAAAATACTTTTTAACAATACCCTTCAACGTCCGCTTATGATATTCTTCTTCCGAGATAATAGGATAATATTGATAAGTATTTCCATAAACTTTATGTGATAGATATCCTTGTTCCTCCAAACCTCTGGTAAAGGTGGAAACTGTATTAAAATGTGGTTTAGGTTCATCATAGAATTCTAACATTTCTTTTACGAACAGGGGGCCCTTCTCCCAGAAAAAGCCCATTATTTCTTCTTCTTTCGGAGTTAATGTTTTCATATCTTTATTTATTTTTGAACAAATAACGTGTTTTTCTAGTTATAAAACTAATTTATTTCGTTAAACTACATTAAAAGGATGGAAAGAGTCATTTAAAATACTTGTATTTCCTTCCTATGCTCCATATTTTAGATTTATAATAAACAATTAAAATAAAAATGAAAAGAATACATATCGATTCTACTATTACAAAAATCCTACGATTCCAGTTCAATTGTGAAGCACCTTGAATAAGAATGATTGAAAGAAACATAATAGAAAAGTTTATATTTAAAATTCTCATCATACGCGCCATCAATGTATATTGATCATTGATGCACTCCGGTTTCAATCGAATCGGTAAATTTACTATTTTAGGATAATATGCTGAAAAGGCACTGAGTACGATTACCAAAGTTCCCACACATACTGTAACCAAGAAAGAATTTTTATCACCCCACGCATCCGGATTACCCAACAGATCAAAATGTGTTGGGACTGTATTTGTCGTTTTTATATAAAATAAAATGCCGAAGATCCACATCAATATCAAAAAGAAAGAAGTAACCAACTCAAGAATATGATCGGTTGTCGTTGCAGGAACTTTAAGTTCCGGTCTGTTCCATATAAAAGGAGTCATATGTTTTCTGAATCTTTTAAAAGTTCTTTATTCTTTTTATTTTTCTTTTTCAATCGTCCACTCTTGTGCAAAGCTTCCGAAATGATCCATTGAAGTTGACCATTCGTTGAGCGAAACTCATCAGCAGCCCAAGCTTCAATAGCATCCATTGTTTCAGCATCAATGCGAAGCACAAAACTTTTGATTGTATTTTTTTTATCCGTCATAACATAATTAATGATTCAATGTTCCCGAATTAATAACCGGTTGAGCCGGTTCGTCTGCACAAAGAACAACGAGTAAATTACTGACCATCGCTGCTTTCTTTTCCTCATCCAAATCTACAATATCTTCTTGAGAAAGCTTATCCAACGCCATTTTAACCATAGAAACGGCACCATCTACTATTTTTTCACGAGCCATAATAATAGCACTTGCCTGTTGTCTGCGAAGCATCACCGCTGCAATTTCAGGAGCATACGCCAAATAATTAATTCGGGCCTCAATAACTTCCATTCCTGCCATTAACAAACGTTCATTCAATTTAGAGACCAATTGTTCATTAATCTCGTCGCCACCGGAACGAAGCGTTAAATTGCCCGATTCTTCATCACCATTATTATCATAAGCATATAAACCTGCAACCTGACGTAGAGCTGCATCGCTTTGTACTTTTACAAATGTTTCGAAAGCATTCATACGACTCACTAATGTAGCCCCTATTGTATTATTTTTTGATTCGGCCATGGTTTGAGAATCAATCTCAAACATAGCCTTATAGGTATCTCGTAATTTCCAAACCATTACTAAGCCTATCATAACAGGATTGCCTTCTTTATCATTTACCTTAATAGGTTCCGGATTTAAATTACGGGCACGCAGAGAAATCTTTTTAGTAAGTAACAAGGGATTAACCCAGTAAAGTCCTGTATCTCTAAAGGTACCATGGTATTTGCCAAAGAAAAGCATCACACGAGCTTGATTCGGTTCTTGTTGAACAAAACCTACCAAACCTATTACAAAACATAAAATAGTGAAGATTCCCAAAACAATTAAAAAGTCATTTTCTATTTCTCCAGCTCCAAGTGCAATGAAAACTATGCCCAAAGCAAGCAATACAATTTCGGTAAATAAAGCTAAAAAACCGTTTGCTTTAAATCCTTTAAAATCAATTTCTTTTCTTTCCATAATTATAAATATTAATTGATATCATTTTAATATCATAAAGATTCCAAAATAAAAATCACATTTCCAAATATTTCAACTTATTTTTCAGAAAAAAATTCTTTTTGAATTCCGAATTCCGACGAAAGCATATTTTTTTATGTTATATTTGCATATATAATCGACTTTATCATCATATGGATATACAGAATATTGATACTGACAGCAAAGAATTCCAAGATGCACTGAACTTGATACAGTACACCCACAATTCTGTATTTTTAACGGGTAAAGCCGGAACAGGTAAATCAACTTTTCTCAAATACATAAGCAAAACAACTAGAAAAAAACATATTGTATTGGCTCCTACGGGAATAGCAGCTATCAATGCCGGTGGAAGTACCTTACACAGTTTTTTCAAGTTACCTTTTTACCCTCTCTTGCCGGATGATCCCAGATATAGTGCAAAGGATATACGCAATACTTTAAAATATTCAAAGTCATTGTGCAAAATCATCCAAGAAGTGGAACTTATCATTATCGACGAAATATCAATGGTAAGGGCGGACATCATTGATTTTGTCGATAAGGTTTTAAGAATTTATTCACGAAATACGCGCGAACCTTTCGGAGGTAAACAAATGTTGTTGATTGGAGATATATTCCAACTAGAACCTGTAGTAAAAAACGATGAAAGAGAAATATTAAACCGTTATTACCCCAACCCTTATTTCTTCTCTGCAAGAGTTTTTCAAGAAATGAAACTGGTTTCTATCGAGTTGATAAAAGTATTCAGGCAAACAGATCCTGTTTTTATCAACATGCTCAATCACATTCGTACAAATACAGCAGGATCAGCAGATCTTCAATTACTTAATACACGCTTCGGACAAAAAATTAAAGAAGAAAGCAAAGATATGTTCGTTACATTGGCTACCAGACGCGACAATGTTGATTTTATCAATGGGAAAAAACTCGACGAACTTCCCGGTGAAGCCATTACCTTTATCGGAGAAATTAGAGGAGAATTTCCTGAAAATAGTCTGCCCACCCCTATGGAAATGAGTTTGAAAACCGGAGCACAAGTCATCTTTATTAAAAATGACACAAGCAAACGCTGGGTAAACGGGACTTTGGGAATCATTAGTGCCATTGACGAAAAATCAGGAAATATCTATGTCATTACAGAAGAAGGAAATGAATTTGAAGTCGGCCGGGAACAATGGAGTAATATACGCTATACATATAATGAAAAAGAAAAAAAAATTGAGGAAGAAGAGTTGGGCGTATATATCCAATATCCTCTCCGATTAGCCTGGGCCATCACGATCCACAAAAGTCAGGGATTGACCTTCAACAAAGTCATTATTGATTTTACAGGGGGAGTTTTTGCCGGAGGTCAAACATATGTAGCTTTAAGCCGTTGTACATCCCTTGACGGAATTCAGCTAAACAAGCCTATCACTCGTTCCGACATATTTGTTCGTCCCGAAATTGTAGAATTCGCTAAAAACTTTAATAATTATCAAAACATCGACCATGCATTGAAACAAGCCGAAGCCGATATTAAATACATGGAGGCTCTAAAGTATTTCAATGAAGATAATTTCTCTAAATGTCTGGATGAATTATTTTTAGCCATTCATCTTAGATATGATATAGAGAAGCCTTTAATTAAACGATATATACAAAGAAAACTTGGCATCATCCGTTCTTTAAAAGAAGAAAATGCCAAACTAAGGCAACACATGCATGAATCTCAAAAGGAACTGGACAAACTGGCAAAAGAATTCCTACAAATGGGCAACGAATGCATCATACAGGCTCATGATTCAAAAGCAGCAATTGCTAACTTCAACAAAGCCATAAAACTTAATCCGCACTATACGGAAGCATATATATGTAGAGGAATCACCTTATTCAAAGACGGTAATAATCGTGATGCCGAAATAGATTTCAGTAAAGCTTTAAAACTAAGTCCTACTTCCTTCAAAGCAGTATACAACAGAGGAAAAGTTCGCTTGGAACAAAATGAATTGGATAATGCCGTAGCTGATTTTGATAAAGCAACAACCCTGAAACCAGAACATCCAAAAGCTCACGAATTATTCGGAGATGCACTGAGTCGCATAGGAAAGACAGACGAAGCTGCTTTACAATGGGAAATTGCAGAAAGATTACGAGACATGAAAAAAGAAAAATAATACGATGATAAAAAAGCTCTACGACAAAAATAATTCACCGCAGGATCTGGAGGAAATTAAATCATTGCTTGAAGACGGAGGCGTCATTATCTATCCTACAGATACACGCTATGCAATAGGATGTCATGCATTAAAAGAACGTGCAGTAGAAAGGATCTGCCAAATAAAGAACATTGATCCTAAGAAAAACAATCTCTCGATTATTTGCTATAATTTAAGCAATATAGCTGAATATGCCCGCATGGACAATAATATTTTTAAACTAATGAAACGTAACCTGCCTGGCCCATTTACTTTTATACTGCCTACGGGAAGCCGTCTGCCTAAAATATACAAAAATAGAAAAGAAGTAGGGATAAGAATGCCAGACAATAATATCATTCAGGAGATTTGCCGAACACTAACAGCTCCTATTCTTACGGCTTCCGTCCCCTACGATGAAAATGATGACATAGAATATACAACGAACCCCGAACTTATGAATGAAAAATTCGGAGATGTTGTAGATCTCATCATAGACGGAGGAATTGGCGGAACAGAAATTTCAACTATCGTAAATTGTGTAGACGGATTTCCTGAGATAATTCGCCAAGGCATTGGAATACTCGATGAAAATTAAAGTTTCTCAGCTACAGCCTTTGCTATTTCGCGACAACCGTCTATAGTTTCCGCACTGACGCCCTGCTTATTTTCTACAGGTTTACCGGCTAGTTCAAATTTTAATTTTTCGATCCATTCACACATTCGTTTTCCTACCTGCCCGGCCCAGGTAAAAGTCCCGAAACAACCTATAACCCGGTTTTTCATTTCACGCGAAGCTATTTCTTTCAGCAACATTTCCATTCCCGGAAATAATTGAGCATTATAAGTCGGACAACCAAGAATAAGTCCTTTATAACGAAACACATCTGCCAAGATATAAGAATGATTAGTCCGTATCACATCATGCATCACAATATCTTTGATCCCTTGTGCAGCAAGCTCGGATGCAATAATCTCCGCCATTTCTTCTGCATGCCCATACATGGAACCATATGCTATCACCACACCCTTATTACCTTCATAAAGGCTCATGCGATTATATTCAGCGATTACTTGAGATTTATATTCCACCCACACAGGTCCATGAGTAGAACAGATCATTTCGATATCCAGTTTATTCAATTTGGCCAAAGCTTTTTGAACAGGAGAACCATACTTACCAACAATATTCGAATAATAACGGACCATCTCACCCTCATAACGAGCTATATTCATATCCTTATCTACTATCGCTCCATTCAATGCTCCAAAACTACCAAAAGCATCACCTGAAAAAAGAATATGTTCCGTTTCATCAAAAGTCATCATTGTTTCGGGCCAGTGAACCATTGGAGTCAAATAAAATCTAAGTTTATGATGCCCTAAAGATAAATCCGAGCCATCTGTTACCATTAATGTATGAGCCGGTTCGCCATAGAACCCATTGACCATCTCCAATGTTTTCTTATTACCGACGATCGTAATATCGGGATAATATTTTCTAATCAGATTAATCGAACCTGAATGATCCGGTTCCATATGATTGATTACAAGATAATCAATTTGACGATCACCTATAACCCCCTTTATTTTTTTAATAAATTTCTGAAAAAAAGACACCTCAACCGTATCTATCAAAGCCACTTTTTCATCATCGATCAAATAGGAGTTGTAGGAAACCCCATAAGGCAACGGCCACAAACTCTCAAAAAGATCTTTTGTACGGTCATTAACACCTACATAATTTACTTTACCTTTTAATATCATATCTTTTACCTTTTCTTTTTGGAGACAAAGATAAAGAAATATTACTAAATACGGAAAATTGTTTTATTCAAAAAAGGCTCACAATCTAATGCTTTTCCCTGATAAGAATCTCTTCTCTTCATTCTTTTCTTCACTTTTTCAGTAAATTCGTAATTTTTCAACCCCCAATCGGGTGCAATAAGCAATTCTTTAGGCGATTGTGATACAAAACGTTCCACTACAATATCCGGACGAAGATGTTCAATATAATCAATAACCAAATCGACGTATTCATCCACCTGATAAAGATGAAAATCTTCAGGATGTTCTTCATATTCCAGGGCAAGACGAGTTCCACGGATAATTTGCAATTGATGTATCTTAATAATCGTAAGTGACAGTTCATTAATTAAAGTAGTCTGATGCATAAGCTCATCATGATCTTCACCGGGAAGTCCCAAAATTACATGCCCGCCCACAACAATTCCTCTTTCCGCCGTACGCCGAATCGCATCTATAGAAGTTGCAAAATCATGCCCACGGTTAATACGTTTTAAAGTAGTGTCATTTGTACTCTCAATGCCATATTCAACTTCCACATATATTTTTTGAGAGAGTTGTTGCAGAAAATCAAGCAATTCATCAGACATGCAATCAGGACGTGTCCCAATAATTAACCCCACTATTCCTTCTTGTGCCAAAGCCTCCAGATACAAAGATTTCAAATGTTCCAATTCACCATAAGTATTTGTATAAGCTTGAAAATATGCCAGATATTTCATTTTCGGATATTTGCGGGAAAAAAAAAGTTTTCCTTCGGTCAACTGTCGGGCTACAGATTTCTCCGCATGACAGTAATCCGGATTAAATGTACAATTATTACAATAAGTACATCCTCCACGACCAACCGTTCCGTCGCGATTAGGACAAGTAAAACCTGCATCAATCGAAATTTTCTGAACTTTGAAATTCGGGAAAATCCGCCGCATATAGCGGGAAAAATCATTATATAATAATCGTTCTTCCATTATCTTGCAAAAGTAAGACAAATATTCATAAGTAAAACATAAAGTTTCTCGATTTTATATCCTATCTTTGCCTCACAAGATTATTAATTTTATGAATTACACATATCTAGCCTCTAAATCACGCTATGAAATTCTTGATGGACTAAGGGGAGTCGCAGCCATGATCGTAGTAGCATTTCATTTATTCGAGACTTATTCTAAAGGTCCGGCGTACCAAATCGTAAACCATGGATATTTGGCAGTGGATTTTTTCTTTGTTTTATCGGGATTTGTTATCGGATACGCCTATGACGATCGTTGGGACCGTATGTCAATAAAAGATTTCTTTAAACGCCGTCTGGTCCGTTTGCATCCGATGGTTATAATGGGAACTCTTATCGGCGCTCTTTTTTTCTTTTTTCAAAATTGTTCAGATTTTCCACTCATCTCTCATACAAGCTGGTGGATGATGTTGCTCATCATGTTGCTTGGTTTTACAATGCTTCCCGCTCTGCCCGAATGGGATATTCGCGGATGGCAGGAAACCAATCCATTGAATGGTCCGGCATGGTCATTGATGTGGGAATATATTGCAAACATTCTTTATGCTACTGTCATACGTCGATTTTCCAAAACTTTATTAATCATATTTGTCCTCGGTTCAGCTTTTCTTACACTCAACTTGGCTCTTAACTGGGATGTATTCGGATTATTTTCAGAAAGGACAAGAGAAGCCTACACGGTTATTGGAGGATGGAGCATTACCCCGGAACAAGAACTTGTAGGACTTACACGTTTGTTATATCCGTTCTTCATGGGACTTCTTCTTTCTCGTATTAACAAATTAATCAAAATAAAAAGAGGATTCTGGTGGTGCTCATTTCTGGTAGCCATAGTTCTGGTTATGCCTCGCATTGGTGGAGAAAATAATGCCTGGATGAATGGAATTTACGATGCTTTTTGCATTCTTGTAATTTTTCCGTTGATTGTTTCTATAGGTGCAGGTAGTACAATAACAGGAAAATCAGTATCCGTATGTAAATTCTTCGGTCAGATTTCATACCCTTTATATATCACACACTATCCTCTAGTATACTTACAAGTATCTTGGGCACGGCACAATCCGGATGCACCATTAAGTACAATAATATGTCTAAGTGCATCAACTTTTATTCTTGCTATAGGAATTGCCTATGCTTGTCTGAAGCTCTATGATTTGCCACTGCGCGAATGGCTTAAACAGCATTGGCTCATAGGTAAGAATACAACAAAAAAGGTTGGGTAAAAACCCAACCTTTCTTAAAATAAAATAGATTTTTACCAAATCTGTACTCGTTTATCTTTTGCAATAAACATCGGATCTTTCTCTGTAATATTGAATGCGTCGTACCACATATCGCAATTAGGCAATTCACAATTTACACGCCAGCGACCCTGCGGATGTTCATCCACAGTCGTACGACGACGGAGCTCACTTTCATTGATATTCTGTCCCCAAACCGTAGCAAAGGCAATGAAGAAACGTTGATCTGCCGTAAATCCGTCCTTTTCACCCAACGGTGCATCCTTCGTCGCATTTTTATAAGCCTGGAAAGAAATCTGCAAACCTCCATGGTCAGCTAAAGTCTCACCCAAAGTCATCTTACCGTTGGCATGCAATCCGGGTAAAACTTCAGTAGCATCAAAGAAATCGGACATAACCTTCGTCCGTGCACGAAACTTAGCATCATCACCTTTAGCCCACCAATTTTTCAAGTTTCCATCTTCATCATATTGTGATCCCTGATCATCAAATCCGTGAGTCATTTCATGACCGATTACCACTCCGATAGCTCCATAATTGAAAGCATCATCTGCATCCATATCAAAGAACGGATATTGCAAAATACCTGCAGGGAAACAAATGGTATTGGACGTCGGATTGTAAGATGCATTAACAGTTTGCGGCATCATGTGCCATTCTTTCCTATCAACGGGTTTATTCAACTTTTCATTAATCTGCTTGGCATGATTAAATTCACTTGCCACACACATATTTCCCCAATAAGATAACATCGGATCTATAGTCAACTTGCTATAATCAGTCCATTTATCAGGATAACCAATCATAATTCCGAAATGAGCCAGTTTATTTAAAGCATTTTTCTTGGTGGTCTCGCTCATCCATTCTTGAGCTTCGATACGTTGCCCAAGAGCCGTACGGAGATTTTCCACCAACTTTTCCATACGTTCTTTATGGGATGCAGGGAAATATTCGGCCACATAAAGCTTGCCTATTCCTTGTCCCAAGACACGTTGCACAACATTAACGGCATTTTTCCAACGTGGGTTATCCGCTTTTGATCCCATCATAAAACGACCATTAAAATCGAAATTTTCAGCACGAAAAGCATCCGTTAAATAAGGAGATGCAGCAACCAGCAATTTATATTCAAAATAACCTTTCTGATCGGCAACAGGTGCATCCTTTATAAGTTTGCCGATTTCCTTGATTGCCTTAGGCTGACCGACTACCACTTCTTTTACATCATTCATATTGAGATCGGCAAATAATAAAGCCCAATCGATGTCTGCATAATTTTTTTTCAATTCCTCTATAGTCAACTTATGATAATTGCCTTCGGGATCACGCAATTCTATACGGCTGCTTGAAGCCTTTGCTATACGAGTTTCCAAATTCATCACCGATTCCATCTTCTTTTTTGCTTCAGCATCTTTAAAACCGGCCAGTTTAAATAAATTCTCAATATGCTTTCTATATGCTTCACGAACCTTCACCGTGTGTTTGTCCGTATCCAAATAATAATTGTTCTGACGCAGAGTTAAACCGCCCTGATTGATGTTTACAATGTTCATCATGCAATTCTTGTCATCAGCCCCAATCCTTATACTGAAATACCCCGGAATTCCTTTTTTATTCAAATAAGCCATAAGCGACAAAATATCACTACTCTTTTTTATTGCCTCTATGCGTTTCAAATCAGCTTTAATCGGAATGATACCTTCTTTATTTTGACGTATGCTATCCATTCCCAAGTTATATAAATCCGCTATTTTTTGTTCATCGGAACCAATAGCATTCTGCCTGGCAGCCAGACCCTGTACCAAAGAACGAAGCCTTTTTGCATTGACCTCTTCCAACACTTCAAACTGGCCATATCGACCATATTGTGCCGGTAGCGGATGACTTTTCATCCACCCCCCATTAGCAAACTCAAAAAAATCCGTTCCCGGTTTTTCCGTCAAATCCATACGGGTCTTATCAATTCCTGCACTCAACTGAGCAAACGACAATGTAGTCGTTGAAACCAACACTGCCAAAAATAGAACTTTTAATTTCATACTCATGTTTTGTTTGTAAACTAATACACATTTTATTTTCTAAATATTCGGCATCAAATAACGATCACCTGTTTCCTTAACCATTCTTTCCAAAAACTCCTTCGGAAGTTGAATGTCCTTAAGATGTCCTCTACCTTCCATAATCACCCCATTTTCAGAATCGCGAACTTTGAAGTCATTATATTTTACAATAAGAAATTGAGCCAATGTCATCCAACGATCCATCATCAGTTTGGCCGAAGACGACGAATAACTATTTAAGAATTCTTGAGCTTTAACCGGATTTTCCGCATACATCGTTTTAGCTATATTTTCAATGGAATCCTGTTTATTATGAAACCCGTTTTCCAGATTTCCTTGAAAATAACGAAAATCATCAATCAACAAATTATAACGTGGATATACCATATTAGCCACCCAGTTACACATCCAAAAAGCAGATTTGAATGAAAAACTGGTTTCGTTTCCTACCCCTTTTCGGAAACATTCCGGAGTATCTGTACAACAGCAATACATCGGAACATACGCAACCATGTTGGCATCATCACAGCCGAACCACTGTATACCACCTATATGATTAGGTAACCAGCTCCGCATTTGAGCCACTAGTGTAAATGCGCTTTGTACCGTACCTGTAGGACGTTCCTGAAAATATTTTTTCCCGTCTACTTCATAAATATAAGGAGCAGGACGATTAGGACATCCATAAGGGCCCCATGAATAATCTTTTGTTATATCCAATGGAGTTCCTTCGTAATGATCACGCATGGCATTCTGAATGTCCTGAACCGAAAGCTTATGAGTCGGCTTAATATATAATGGCATTCTTACATTGTTCTTACATGTAATTAACGGTAAATATTTTTTCATTTCAGGATCGCATCTGCAAAAGAAACTCCATACACGAGCTTCACAATAACGGCGGCCCTTAAAATCCAAAGGACAATAAGCATCACAGAAGCTGAAATCTTTATCTGCTCCCTTAAAATAACCTTTCTCCCGGGCAAACTTTACTACATCTTTCGAATACATGCAATTCTTTTTATCCTTAAATGGAATTTTATCGATGCGCGATTGATTTGCATAAGCACAGACACAATCATCAGGTATACGGATAGCAACCCATACAGCACCATGACCACCCTTGCCTTTACCAAAAAGCTCCATTACCCAAGCTTCATTAGGATCACAGACAGAAAAGTTTTCTCCTTCCGAATTATAACCATATTTATCCATTAATTCAGCCATAATTTTAATTGCTTCCCGAGCGGTAGATGCACGCTGCAAACCAAGTTGCATCACCTGAGGATAACTTAACATTCCCGTGTCATCTCTTAGCTCCTTCCGTCCATCTGTAGTTGTCTCAGTAATAGTAACCTGACATTCATTCATATTTCCCACCACATTATATATATGTGGAGCCTGAGGAATAGAATCAGGCACTTCTTTGTTCCCCCACCAACTGCGTAAAGGCATCATAGTCCCTTTAGGAAAATCCCCTGCATGAGTAATAGTCAATGTACCATAACCTCCGTAACCGTCACAGTTATACGTACAAATTACAGAACCATCGGTAGAAGCAGCTTTGCCAACTATTAAATTCGTGCAAGCTCTACCGGCTAAATAAAACATAGCCAACGCTACAATTAAAAATAACTTTTTCATCTATTTTTATTATAAATTATGTCACAAAGATAGTAAATTGTTATTATTAAAACAAAAATGAACTATTTTTTTCACATTAATATATCAAAAGTATATTTAAAATAAAAGAGATCATTCTTCCATTTCGGCAACATTATAATATCTATCTATATAATTATAAGAAAGTAACAATATCTTAATTTTTTTGTAACGAGTTTGTAATATTACTAATTTATTTTTGTTTTAAACAAGGCATTAAATACCTAAAATTATGAAAACAAGTTTATCAACAAAAATTTTAATTACATATTTGATAATTACACTTATGTATCTGGTAGCTCACATTTTTCTTTTCAGATAATAAAAGTATTAATAATAATAAACTCCTGGGAAATTTTTAATCAATTTTTTCAGGAGTTTATATTATTATAATATTGAATAAGCAAACAATTGCATCTTTTATAATTTTATACCCTGAAGTCATACAAATTCAAAATATATTTTTAGTAAATTTGCCAACAATCGTAATATTAGGACAAAACTAATATATTTTAAATACATGTTGTAATGAATAAGCACATTTTTATGAACAGTTCCGTTTTATTGGGAGCTGCCCTTCTAGCAACTCAAGTAATAGCTCAAACAAAAAAGAATAAACCGACTCCGCAACGTCCGAATATTTTATTCATTTTGGCAGATGATCTCGGTTATGGTGATTTAAGTTGTTACGGACAAGAAAAATTTGAAACGCCGAATATTGACAATCTGGCATTACAAGGCATGCGTTTTACTCAATG
>CAZKSK010000005.1:0-27480 GCA_964555225.1 uncultured Bacteroides sp. | reverse complement strand
ATGCAGAACTCGAACCGGCAGATAATTTCGGAGAAGAAATGAGATTATGTGGTCAAACCGGCAGCAGATGGAAATCTATAACAGCAGGAAGTGAACAAATCTTAGAAGGTTGCAAAGATATCGTCGATGAGGTGGCGAATTCAAAAATAGGAAAACCATATACAGGAGAAGACATTAACTACATTGAATCTCCTCATTCCTATAATTCTGTTACTGATTTTTATGACAATATCGTCGGCGTCAGGAGTTCATATTTTGGAACAGAAGGTGCAACTTCAGCACAATCAACATCCGTTAGTACTTATATCAGGAGCATCGATCAAGCAACAGATCAAGCAGTTATAGATGCTATCGAAAACAGCCTGTCTAAAATAGACGCAATGCCTAGACCTTTCGTGAAAAATTATACGGATACAAAAGTCAAGGAAGCAATAGATGCATGCAACGATTTATATGATAAATTGGAAGCAGCTAGAAAAATATTGGTAAACGAATAAGGTAATAATATAAAGAACATGGATAAAAAAATCATACTATTTATAAGTTTTATATCCAGCTTGTTTTTTACGAGTTGTAAGGATGATGAATCTTCTGACACAGACAAAACCGTAACGGTAAACGAAGAAGAATGGTATACCGGAGGAAAATTGGGAACTACATTTAATACTACATCCTTTGCTTATGAGCAACCCACTCCTGTAATTGATAATAACGGATTATCGCAAGCTTTCAAAAATGGTGAACAATTATTTGAACGTGATTACAATGAGAATAAAACCGGAGCTTTCCATGGTCTCGGACCTCTCATGGTGCGTAGAGGATGTTTTTACTGCCATCCCAATTACGGGCATGGAAAACGCCAGACACGTTATCGTGCAGATGATTCAGGTAACGGATATTTATTGGTTATCACCGATGAAACGGATACATATCTGAGCTCATTAACAGGTATGCCCCAAACACTTGCTGTAAGTCCATTCAAAGCGCCAATTGATGAAAGTCAAATAAAGATCGAGTGGGAAAAATATACTGACGAATGGAATAACAAATTTCCAGATGGAGAAACTTATGATTTAATTTATCCGGAAGTAACTATTCCCGAAAGTGCATATTACGTTCCGCTTGAAGTTACTAAAAATGGTATAATAACTTCTGTTTCTTATTCTAATGTAAAAGTTCGATTAGAATCGACTATAGGTATTTATGGGACAGGACTCCTAGACGCTATCACGGATGAAAACTTAAAAGCGCAATATACCAGTGAAGAAGAAGCAGGAGCAGAACTTAATCCGGCTATTTTTGCTAATGGAGAATGGGTAAAAACTTATGGATCAACCAAACATCCATTAAGATATACTTATGGACTTAGCCGTGGTCCCTTACAAGATGCACCCGGAGCCAATGCAATCTGGAACATTACGAATGTGACTCGTAGTAATCGCCGTTATAATTATATGACAACCACTTATGCTCGCATTGCATCTGAAGATCAGGAGGTTCAATCCCAATTCTATAAGTATTTTCCTGAATGGAATATTACAGGAAACACAGAAACCGATATATATAACTTTTTAATGGCTAAAGATCTTACTCCGGAAATGACAGATCAAGAATATGTTGATTTTATGGTTTGGCATAGAGGACTTGCAGTCCCTGCTGCTCGCAATTTAGATCAAGAAGATGTTCAACGTGGAAAAAAGCTCTTTTCTGAAATCGGTTGCACAGCATGTCATCGTCCTTCATGGACTACAGGAGATGACAATTTTACTGATCCGAATGGATTCTTTGCAGACGGAGACTCTCGTTTACCTAGATATCCATATCAAAAAATATGGCCATATTCAGACCTTGTACAGCATCGTCTATATATGCAAAATGATATTCGTACAGGTTGGTGCCGTACTACTCCGTTATGGGGACGTGGTTTAAGCGAGCTAGTTACCGGAGCAAGTGATCGTTTACATGATTGCCGTGCCCGTAATGTAATCGAAGCAATTATGTGGCATGGAAATGAGAACAGTGATGCCCGATTTGCAATAAACAAATTTCGCGTATTAAATAAATCAGACCGTGATGCCATAGTTAAATTTATTGAATCTATTTAAATTGTTAGTTAGTATTAGTAAGCAGAGTACCGAAGTTGTGAAGCTTCGGTTCTCTTTTTGTAGAAAAAATAATTATGGATAAAAAAAGAAATATATACACTCCTTTTATTTTGATGGGTATTATTATCCTTCTGTTAGTAGTTACAACATTCATAAAAAAAATTAAAGGAACTATTTTTGTAGAAAAGAATATCTATGACTCTATTTTTTTTGTTCTACTATGGATTTTACTACTTCTATCAGGTTGTAAATTACTTATTAAGCAAAAAGTTTATCATAGACTTTCGATCTTCTTTTTACATATGTCCTTTGTAATAATTTTAATCGGTGCTGGTACCACATGGCTTTGTGGTAACCAAGGTACTCTCCATTTACGTCAAGGAGAATGGTCTGCATTTTTCATAAACAAAGAGGGAATGCAAGTAAAATTACCATTTCAAACCTCACTTGATAATTTTCAAATTATATACAATAACAAAGAAAATAATGTCCCCTCAGATTTCGTAAGTCGATTAAAAATTAAAGAAGGAAATAAAATCACAATAGGAACAATCGCCATGAATCATATTTTCTCCCATAAAAACTACCGTTTTTACCAATCGGAATATGATGATGATATGAAAGGAAGCATATTGGCCATCAGCTATGATCCATGGGGCATTACCATATCATATGCTGGTTATATAATGCTTTTTATTTCTATTCTAGTTATACTGATACAAAAAAAAGGTACATGGCAAAAACTCTTTAACCATCCACTCCTTAAAAAATCAGTTATATGTCTGTTATTATTTTCAGCCGCCTTTTCTACTTACGCCAATAAGAGACCTCGTTCCCTTCCAGAAGAATTAGCAAATGAATTTGGGAATCTATACGTATCCTATAACAACCGGATTTGCCCTTTTCAAACTTTAGCAAAAGATTTTACTGTAAAACTTTATGGAAAATCAAGATACAAAGGACTTACATGCGAACAAGTACTCACAGGTTGGATGTATTTTTATTCCGATTGGAAAGATGAACCAATGATTAAAATAAAAAACAACGATGCATTAAGATCAATCGGAATAGACAAAAAATACATGAAACTAAGTGATCTCAAAAAAGTATATAACCAAGAGGATCTTAAAGATTCCAAAAAGCAGATACACAAAGACAAAAAAGACTTAGAAGAAGTTGAGGACAAACTCAATCTTATTTCTATACTCTATTCCGGACAACTTTTAAAAATATTTCCATCTCGTTCTACCTCCGAATCATTCACCAAATGGTTCTCTCAAGGAGACCTTCTTCCAGAATCAATGCCAGAAAATCAATGGGTATTTATCAAAAAATTTCCTGATTATCTTTTCGAAAAGATAGTACAAAAGGATTTCAAAGAAGCATCTTCGTTAATAAACAAACTAAAAAAATATCAAATTAAAATTGCAGGCAAGAATCTACCTGATAACAATCATTTCAAAGCTGAGAAATTATATAATAAAATAGATTATACTTTCAGTATAGCTATTATATCGATTTTTACCGGTACTATTATTTTCATCTATCTAATAAGTTGTCTGATTAAAAAGAAACAATGTAAAAAATGGATTAAATATTCGATAAAAAGTCTCATTTTATTTATTTTGATTTTCATGATCATCAATATGAGTTTGAGAGGATACATCAGTGGACATGTACCGTTATCCAGTGGTTATGAAACAATGCAATTTCTTGCTATATGTATTTTTAGTTTGACTCTTTTTCTAGAACAAAAATTTCGATTAACACTCTCGTTCGGATTACTCATGGGAGGACTAGCATTACTTGTGTCACATTTTGGACAATCCAATCCTCTAATCATACCATTAATGCCTGTCCTTTCTTCACCGCTATTGAGCTTTCATGTAGTCATTATAATGATTGCATATTCACTACTTAGTTTTATAATGTTAAATGGACTAACCGCTGTCGGATTAAAATACACACAACAAGATTGGCAAGAATCGGTAAAAAAATTATACTTGATAAGTAAGATTCTACTTTTCCCAGCGATATTCTGTCTTGCTATCGGTATTTTTATAGGTGCCATATGGGCTAATATTTCATGGGGACGTTATTGGGGATGGGATCCTAAAGAAGTATGGGCACTGATTACTCTGCTCGTTTATTCTTTCGCTTTTCATTCACGATCTTTATCTTTCCTCCATCGCCCTATATTCTTCCATACCTTTATGATTGCGGCTTTTATTTGCGTACTGATTACCTACTTTGGAGTAAATTTTATATTGGGAGGGTTGCACAGTTATGCCAACTAAAAAAATTTGTCGTATATTTGTAACACTCTTAATAAATTAACTAAGATACAATAAATAATATGAAAAAGAAATCAATCTTGGTCAACCAAGTTCACATACAATATTCTGAATTCAAACCTGAAGGAAAAGCTACAGAAATACATGCTATTTTTCGCTCTGAAAAAAAAGATATAACCTTTTTACAACAATTTTCTTTACTTAATAAAGAACTTGAAAATTTTATAATAGAAAAAACTTCATATGCAAAACCGATAATGGCTCGTTATTTTTCCTCGGACATCGCAAATCAAGAAGATTATATTTCAAAACATTCATGCTTAAATTGCCCTTATTCCATAGTAGGACAATCCCCATTGGATGGTAGTAAGATATCCTTATGGGTGTGGTTTAGTGGAGAAGGGAATAATTACCGCCAAATTCGCGTTGCAAACAAAACATCCGAAGAAGCCGGAGCTTATCTTCAAACTATTGACTTATTGGAAACATATGAAGCCGAATTAAAAGATTTAAATATGAACATAGCCGATCATTGCATACGTACATGGTTCTTTGTACAAGACGTTGACACGAATTACGGACAAGTAGTAAAAGGTCGAAAAGAAAATTTTGTTCGACAAAATTTAACAAAAGACACCCATTTTATTGCTTCGACAGGAATAGAAGCCAAAAGTTGCGAAAAATTTTTAGTCAAATTAGATGCGATAGCTCTATACCCGACAAAAAAAGGTCAAATACAATATCTATATGCTCCTACTCATCTAAACCCTACTTACGAATATGGAGTAACATTCGAAAGAGGCTGCGTTGTTAATTATGGTGATCGTAAACATGTTTTTATCAGTGGAACGGCAAGTATTAATAATAGTGGAAATGTACTTTATCCTGGAGATATAATTCAACAGACTCATCGCGTATGGGAAAATGTAGAAACTTTGCTGAAAGAAGGTGAAGCTTCATTCAATGATGTGAACTACTTTATCGTTTATTTACGGGATATCGCAGATTTTACAATCGTCGAGCAGCTTTACAAAGAAAAATTTCCGGAGATTCCACGGACAATAGTTCTTGCTCCGGTCTGTCGCCCCGCATGGCTAGTAGAAATGGAATGTATGGCTACTGTTCAAAAAACAAATAATCTATATCCAGACTTATAAATAAAATGCCCTCTTTCATAATCTTTGATAAGAGGGCATTTTTCATATTCAAATAAAATTTATCGGTTAAGAATCTTATCCATCAATAAATTACCTTTAATACGGATAACAGAAAAAGAATATGGAGGCATTTCATAATCAAAACGGCTTCCAACATCAAAAGATGATTCTTGTGGGATCACATCAGTATCCGTTGGTTTCCCTTTCAAAACTTGTAATATTGCTTCTTTTGTACCAGAAACCAATCCTTTTAAATCAAGAGCTACTCTTGATTGAACCGGTAATAGATTCGCCAGTTTTATCATTATATCACCTGTACGACTATCACGAACAACCGACTCTCCAACCCTATTAGCAACAGCCTCTTTTTCATTTTCAACTTTCCATGTACAAGGTATATATTCATCACCACTATTAATTCCATACAGTTCCTGAATATAATAATCAGTTGTCAATTTAATTTTTGCATTATCAAAATAAATTAAATCAGGACGCCATTGACAATGACCCTCTTTACCGAAAAGAGGTGCATAACTAGTCATTTCTACCAAATCTGCATTTCGTTCAACGTCGGTCAAATAAAGAGCGCAAGACAAAGCTGTTTCCAAATTATTCGGTCTTCCCGGCAAATGTGATGCATATTCTCCGAGATAAACATGAGGTTTAGAACGATCATAATTATCATAAAAATTGCGATTATTAATAAACCAACCAGGAGAATTATAATAATGTTCGTCTACAATAGGAACTTTTAATTCTGTTGCAAATTTCCAGCCTTCCTCATAATCGGAACCTTCATAAAAAGGACCGACTGTACCGATGATCTTTATTTTAGGATATTTGGAATGGACTGCTTCATAAATCATTTTGAAACGATCTTTAAAAACTTCTGAAATCAAGTCTTCATTTCCTATTCCCAAATATTCCAATCCAAAAGGTTTGGGATGGCCAGCTTCTGCACGAAGTTTCGCCCAATATGAAGTTCTTGGATTACCATTTGCCCATTCTATCAAATCAAGAACATCTTGAACATAAGCTTTCATATCATTCATAGGAATTCCACCTTGTTGCCCGACTCCACCATCCTGCGAATTTTGGCAAGGGACTCCAGCTGCCAAAACAGGCAATGGTTTTGCACCTATATCTTCACAGAATTGAAAGTATTCATAATATCCAAGTCCTACAGTCTGGTGATATCCCCATAAATTGCGCTGAGGAACACGTGATTCCAACGGGCCAATTGTATTTTTCCAACGGTAAATATTTCCTATTCCATCTCCATGAGCCACACATCCACCGGGAAAACGCATAAAACGAGGATGAAGATTTGCAAGAGTTTGTGCAAGATCTCGTCGTAAACCATTGGGACGATTTTTGAAAGTATTTTGCGGAAATAAAGAAATCATATCAAAGGCATAACTTCCACTTCCCGACGGCATAATTTCCAAAGTAGCAGATTCGGTAGAAAAAGATGGTATTAAAACAGTCTTTATTTTTTTCCATATTCCTACAGGAATATTGATCTGTGAAGATGCTACTATTATTCCTGTCTTGTCACGTAAAATTACATTTACATTTGAAGATTCGCCCGTAATTCGTTTTCCAAATAAAGAAAAATCATATTTTTCTCCTTTCTTAAGTGCAATCCCATCCCATCCCATATTAACTAGTGCACCACCTGGAGTTGTAACATTGAGTACAGCATAATGAGGATTATGAACATGAATAGGCATGACACTATCAATAACAAATGTAAGACCATCACCTTTTATTTTCCATGAATATGTTGCATTCCAATTTGGATCAGAACCTAATTTATCATGTGCATTATATTCAAAATCTCTATTTTGAATTAATTCGGCATAAAGTCCTCCATCTGCACTATAATTAATATCTTCAAAAAATATTCCGATCAAATCTTTACTAATTTTTTTGATCGGGCATGATTGGACTGTAAGTTGAGTTCTGACAGGTAAAAGTCCTTTGAAGCGTGAAGCATCGTCTTTCATTTGTTCAGCATCAAGTTGATTACGATAGGTCTTCTGATTATAATAATCAATAAGATGGTCTACGAGGCTACTTTCTACCCTATGAATTTGACCCACAGCTTGAACTCCATCTGGGAAATAAATAGTGTCACGCTTCACACTGCGATCAGGACGAATTTTTATTTTTTCCGGATAAAATTCTTGCGGTTTCCACAAAATTAAATCTAAAGTTTGCGTACGAGCGATTATTTTATCATATTCATTAACACGCCAGGAACAAAACCAGACACCATCCGCATTACGTTCCAAAACAGGATCTAACATGCGTTTTTGTGTATTCCATGAACCGTAGTCACAAGTTAAAAAGCCAAATTCATTTCCAATTTTAGTCCAACGTTTACCATCACCACTCCATGCAAAATGAAGTCCGTTACGGCAATGATTTTTTGTTGTAGAATACGAAAACAAATAAAGAGAATCCGGACGATTAGGCAATGGAACACAATAAGCCAAGACTTCGCCCCAGACAGCTAAAAGTAAATAGCTTGATAAAATAATCTTCTTTATATTCATCACAATACATTTAATTTAATAAACAAATGTAAAGATAAGGAAAGATTCTCATAACCACAATTATTCAAAAAAAAACGGATACTGTCAACAGTATCCGTTTACTATTTATGCCCTTTCGGGATTTTCATTTACATTTTCAAAATGTCAGGCTCCTGCGCCCAACATTACACTTTCTCCAACATAAGTTAATGCTTCAATCGTTGCATTCTTCATTCTGTTTTTGAAATCAATCATTTTCTTTTTCATAATTTGTTCTCCTTTCGAAACCTTCGGCTATATTGCCGAAAGTTCATTTTCTTTTTACCTTTAAATTAATCCTAAAAACATACTATCATTTCGAGGATAGTTCTCATTACCTTAAATAATACCTATAATTTCTTTGTTATCCTGTCTCTCTTTTTGGTTGACACTGCAAAGATAAGCATGAATTAGGATAAAATGCAAACATTTTATGCTATAAAACATATTTTTCGCCATTTTAATGATATAAATCAAGAAAAACTACCTTATATTCCCTTAAGAATATTTTTGGTATTAACTTTGTATAAAATAAAAAATCCATATTATTCACTTAAATAATTTTATATGAAACGAAATCTTTTAATTCTACTGAGTATATTTTTTATTGCGATAACAAGCTTTGCACAACAAGCTAAATATGTTTTCTTTTTTATAGGAGATGGCATGGGAGTAAATCAAGTTCAAGGAACAGAGATGTATTTAGGCGAGATGCAAGGGAAAATAGGTATCTCACCCTTACTCTTCACTCAATTTCCATATATGACTGTTGCCACGACTTTTTCTTCTTCATCAGGAATAACCGATTCGGCTGCAAGCGGAACAGCTCTCGCTACTGGAGTTAAAACACAAAATGGTACTTTAGGATTAAAACCAGATCTGAAAACACCTGTTAACAGTATTGCTGTATGGGCTAAAAAAGCAGGAAAAAAAGTTGGCATATGCACAAGTGTAGGAGTTGATAATGCTACTCCTGCCGCCTTTTATGCTCATCAGGTTAAAAGGTCAAGTTATTATAAGATCGGCCTAGATTTGATAAAAGCTAAATTTGATTATTACGGAGGTTCGGATTTCGTCCAACCAACAGATCAAACAAATCCACAGGCTGAAAATCTTTATGACTTGGCAAAAGAAGCTGGATTCACAATAGCACGTGGTTATAATGAATACTTACAAAAGTCTAAAAATGCAAAAGAAATGATTCTTTTACAACCCGCAGGAGCTAAAGACATTAATGAATTTCCATATGCAATTGACCGTCAACCTGGTGACATGACATTGGAAGAACAGACAAAAGCAGGATTAGATTTCTTAATGAAAGACAATAAAAAAGGTTTTTTCTTTATGGTCGAAGGAGGAGAAATAGATCATGCCTGTCACGGAAATGACGGAGCCACAATGATACATGAAATCATAGACTTTAATAATGCTATCCGAATTGCCTATGATTTTTATTTGAAACATCCTAAAGAGACTTTAATTGTAATTACGGCAGATCATGAAACTGGCGGATTGGTACTTGGTAACGGTGTATATGCTCTAAATTTAAAAGCTTTAGCTTCCCAAAAAGTAAGTCAGGACAAATTCACTGAAATTATTAATAATATGAGAAAAGAATCAAACAACCAAATATCATGGGAAACCATAAAACAAACGTTGTCTAAATACTTTGGATTCTGGAATTCAGTAACTTTAACACCTCAACAAGAAAAAGAATTAAAAAAGGCTTATGACGATAGTTTTGGTAATAAAGCTGTCAAAATGGATGAAAACATGTATTCAAAAAATGAACCGGTTGCTGCTACTGCAAGAAAAATTATTAACGATATAGCTATGATCAGTTGGGCCAGTTATGCTCATTCAGGTGGATATGTTCCGGTTTATGCTATTGGTACCGGAGCCAATCTATTTCATGCAAAAACCGATAATACCGAAATACCAATAAAAATAGCTCATGCCGCTGGTTACACAATCATACCTTAAAATATAAAAGCTTCGGAAAATTATTCCGAAGCTTTTTATTATTTAAAAAGTCCTAACTCATTAATAAATATCAAAGCAATTCCTATCGGTGCTACAAATCTTAGGATAAATATATAAACCTTAAAAAAGAATCGATGTAAATGTCCTTCATTCATAACCTCTCTCCATACTATTTTCTTATTTAAATACCAACCTGTAAAAATAGAAATCAACAGACCTCCTATCGGTAACATAATCTTTGTAGTAACATAATCAAACAAATCAAAAAATCCCATATTGAAAATTTTAACGTTTTGCATGACTCCCATAGACAAAGAACAGAAAATGCCAAGAATTATGCAAACCCCCGTTACCAAATAGGCTGCTTTCGAACGGGTGAATCCGAATTCTTCATGCAAATACGCAGTAGCTACTTCATGCAAAGAAATGGTAGAGGTTAGCGCCGCTATAGCTAAAAGCACATAAAACATTACAGCGAATAAATATGATAAAACAGGGAGACCATGAAACGCTTGTTGAAAGACATTCGGTAAAGTAATAAAAATCAGTGATGGACCTTTATCAGGAGATATTCCTACACTAAAAGCAGCAGGGAAAATAATTAAACCAGCCATTATAGCAACCAAAGTATCAATTATTGCTACTCCAAAAGCAGTTTTAGTCAGATTTGTTCGTGGCGTGAAATAAGAAGCATAGGTACAAAGAGCTCCCATACCAAGACTCAAAGAGAAAAATGCTTGGCCCATAGCTCCTAAGAATACACCAGAATCCATTTTGCTAAAATCGGGTTTTAACAGAAAATCAAGTCCTTTTTTAGCATTATCTAAAGACAACGAACAAAAGACAAGTACAATTATTATCACAAATAATAGTGGCATCATTATTTTAGAAGAACGCTCTATTCCTTTATCTACACCTCGAACAACAACGTAATGCGTCAATAATAGAAAAGCAATCATCCATACTATAGGACGAACCGGATTCTGAGTAAACGCTACAAAAGAAGCTTCAAATTGAGTAGCCGTTTTCCCATTAAAAGAATTACTTATAGCATCAAATACGTATTCCAACGTCCACCCCGCTACAACTGAATAATAACTTAAAATCAAAAATCCTGTTAAAACACCTAAGAAGCCTACCCATTTCCATTGAGTACCTGGTGCCAACTTTTTATAGGCCCCAGCAGTATTAGAATGTGTATGGCGCCCAATAACAAATTCAGATATCATAATCGGTATTCCTAAGAAAAGAATACAACCGAGATATACCAAAATAAATGCAGCACCTCCATGCTGACCCGTTTCATAAGGAAACCTCCAAACATTACCTAATCCTACTGCAGATCCCGCTGAAGCCAAGACAGCTCCAATCTTACTTCCAAAACCTATCCTTTCATTTTTCATGATTTATTCCAGCTTAAATAACATTTTGTACTATTTTCATGCAAAATTAGAAAAATAATTTCTAATTTTGCGGAAATAATGAAATTTTATGCGATGAAAAAATACATCATTAACTACCCTTTGACATGGCTTATTATTGTTATTATCTTTATACTATCCTTCTGTACAATACCTAAAACTCCAATGGATAATGTACCCCTCATTGATAAATGGGTTCATATTTGCATGTATACAGGCTTAAGTGGAATGATCTGGATAGAATATTTGAAAAGTCATATCATTTTTAATAAAAAACATGTTTTCGTAGGAGCAATACTTTTGCCACTTCTGATGAGTGGGACAATCGAATTGGGACAAGAATTTCTCACTTATGGAAGAAGAAACGGTGATTGGCTGGATTTTACAGCAAACAGTATCGGAATCTTTATTGCATCACTCATTGGTTATTTCATTTTACGGCATATAATAAAAACAAAAAAAGCCTCAACAAAATGATTGTTTCATTTCCATTTGGAATAAGGTAAACCCATTAGATTTGAATTATAATAACGAATATCACCCGTTACTTCCTCACCGATAAAAGATGGTTTTACAAAATTCTCCGTTGTATTTTCAAGTTCTATTTCTGCAACAATCAAGCCCTCATTTTCACCATGAAATTCATCAATCTCAAATGTATGTTTATCTTCTTTTACTAAATAACGGGTTTTGTCTATTACTCCTCTTTTACATAAAAGCATCAATTCATGAGCATCTGATAAAGAGATTTCCTTTTCCCATTCGTAACGACTCAATCCATTATCAATAGAAGGACCTTTAATAGTAATGAATCCTTTATCGTCACGAATTCTAATTCTCACAGTATGCTCTTTTGTAGCACTAATGTATCCCTGAATAATACGTGTATGATTGTAAGCGGCTTCCTTAAAGTCGCCTACAACCAAAAACTTTCTTTCTATTTCTTGAGCCACAACAAGTTACATTGATTTGGACCAATAATAGATACCCAGAATTGCAAGTATTGCAAGGCACCAAACTATAATTTTAATAATCTTTGCGCCCTGTTCCTGCTGTTTTTTTTCTCTGGCTTCAGCTTTTGCCTTTCTGTCTATTGTACTCATAGTAGTATTATTTAAAAGTTACTCTTAATCATTTTAGTTCTGAATCCGAAAATTCCATCAAATAAGCCTTAATAAAACCATCAATTTTTCCATCCATAACACCATTCACATCACTTGTCTGAAAATTTGTACGATGATCTTTCACTCGACGGTCATCAAAAACATAACTTCGTATCTGTGATCCCCATTCTATCTTTTTCTTTCCTGCTTCAACTTTTGCCTGTTCTTCCATACGATGCTTCATTTCCTTTTCATACAGAATAGAACGCAACAAACGCATGGCATTTTCACGATTTTTAGGTTGGTCACGTGTTTCTGTATTCTCTATTAAGATTTCTTCTTCTGCATCAGTATAAGGATCTTTATATTGATAACGAAGACGCACTCCTGATTCTACCTTGTTAACATTTTGTCCTCCTGCACCACCCGAACGGAACGTATCCCAAGAAATACGAGCCGGTTCAATATTTACTTCAATTGTATCATCGACAAGCGGAGTAACAAAAACAGATGCAAAAGAAGTCATTCGTTTGCCTTGTGCATTATAAGGAGACACTCGAACCAAACGATGAACTCCATTTTCACCTTTCAAGTAACCATAAGCATAATCACCTTCTATATTCATAGTTACCGATTTAATTCCAGCTTCATCACCTTCAAGCAAGTTTTCAACAGTCAATTTATATCCATTCGATTCGGCCCAACGCATATACATTCTCATCAACATAGAAGCCCAATCCTGGCTTTCGGTCCCTCCTGCACCAGAATTTATTTTAAGTACACAATCCATTTGGTCAGCTTCACTCCTTAGCATATTCTTTAGTTCCAAAGCTTCAACAGCTTCAAATGCTTTTGTATATGCATCATCAACTTCTTTTTCGGTTACCAATTCATCTTTAAAGAAATCAAAAGAAAGGGAAGCCTCATCAACCAAATTTTTCACTTCATTATATCCGTCAACCCATTTTTGAATACTTTTGACTTTTTTCATTTGAGTTTCGGCTTTTTGGGGATCATCCCAAAAACCCGGAACTTGTGTACGCAATTTCTCTTCTTCAACTTGAATCAGTTTCGAATCAATATCCAAATATTTCTTTAGAGCGTCAGTACGTTCCTTTATGTCTTTCAACTGTTCTGCAGTAATCATTCAAAATTCATTTTAAACACAAAGATATAGTAAATATTTTCAGTCACAAAAACAAGAAAAATAATTCGGACTATTCTTTATACATTTTATTAATAATATCAGCATAATGTACATTCAAAACCTGTCGACGAATTTTTAAAGTGTTAGTTAATTCCCCATTATCCATACTGAAAGGCTCTGGTAATAATGTAAAACGTTTAACTTGTTCATAATGCGCAAACTCCTGCTGCAAAGTATCAATACGTTCTTTAAATAAAGAAATTATTTGCGAATTTGCCATCAAATCCTTTATAGAAGTATAGGTGATACCCTTTTCTTTTGCATAACTTTCTACAAGATGGTATTCTGGAATAATTAAAGCTGAAACAAATTTACGCTGATCAGCAATAATGACAATCTGATCAATATAACGATCTACAACTAATTTTGACTCAATTATCTGAGGAGCAATATACTTACCATTAGAAGTTTTGAACAGGTCCTTTATCCTTTCAGTCAAGAACAATTCACCGTCTTTTAAATATCCGGCATCTCCTGTATGGAACCACCCATTCTTATCAATCGCTTCTCTTGTAGCACTTTCATTCTCATAATAACCTTTTGTTATGGTTTTGCCTTTTAGTAGTATTTCATTCTTTTCACCTATTTTCACTTGCAAATCAGGCATCGGACGACCAACAGATCCAATGGTATGAGTTGTTGTAAAATCATCACATGATACGGTTGCCGTAGATTCCGTAAGTCCATACCCAACCATCATTTTTATTCCTACAGAGGAAATAAATTTCTCTACTGCAGGAGGAACAGCAGCTCCAGCAGTCGGAAAGAAATTCCCATTTTCTATACCTATTGTCTTTTTTAATAACTTATAAATAGTCTTTTCATATAAAGCATACTTAAGACGAATAGAAACCGGAGGTTTAATTCCTTTGCGCAAGCATTCAATATTATATATTCTTCCTATACGAATCGCATCAATCATTATCTTTTTAATTACAGGACTTGAAGAATTGATTTTTTCCTGTACACCGGCATAAACTTTTTCCCAAAAACGAGGAACAGAACACATTACTGTAGGACGAATTTCTTTGATAGTCTTCTGTATATCTTGAGGAACTAGATTCACACATGTTTCACATCCTTTTTCTATACAAATATAAACCCACCCCCGTTCAAAAATATGTGTCAAAGGAAGAAAATTCATAGACACATCCTTATCTGTAAGAGTTTTTAAACGAATATCATGAGTTCTAAAAGCTTCCATATAACAAGAATGGCGTAACATTACGCCCTTGGAATTTCCTGTAGTTCCACTTGTATACAAAATATTTGCCAAATCGTCTTCTGTAGCAGCAGCAGATAATGCTTCTACTTTTTCCTGATACTGCTGCTTTTCTCCCAATTTAAGAAAATCATCAAAATAAATAGATGTCTTATCTTCCGACCTAAGTTTAACTGTTCGATCAAATATGATTAATCTATGCAAAGTTTTGCATAATGGTATTACCCGATAAGCCACATCATACTGATATTGTTCCCCTACAAAAAGAAAACGAATTTTAGCATCTGCTATTATATACTGAACTTGCGCTTCAGAACTAGTTGCATAAAGTGGTATAGTAACCGCTCTGATACCATAGGCACCAAAATCGACATAAAGACACTCAGGTTTATTTTGAGAAAAAACTCCCATGTTTTCCTGCAATCCCACTCCCAGTTCAAGCATAGCATTAGACACCATCTTTGTCTTCAAAGAGAATTCATTCCATGAAACAGGGATCCATTGTTCCTTAGAATAATCCCGATACCGTAGCGCTACACGGTTACCATACTTTTTCGCTTGACGATGAATAAGTACAGATAAATGTGGGTAAGTCATTTTAAGAATGTTTTAAAATTAATGCAAAGATAATAGTTTTATTTAAAACTAATCGTATATTTGTAATCAAAAGATAGTTTTATGTGTATTGAAGAATTAACTTCAGAAGCAATAGATTTGCTAAAAGAACTGATTGGCATACCATCTGTCAGTAGAGATGAAAAAAATGCAGCTGATTTTTTTGAAAAATATATTTGTAATGCAGGTTTCCTCCCCCATCGTTCAGGAAATAATATTTGGTGTTTTTGTAAAAACTTTGATGAACAAAAGCCCACGATTCTTCTCAATTCACATATCGATACAGTAAAACCTGCACATGACTGGACAAAAGAACCTTTTATTGCGACAGAAGAAAAAAATCGTATTTATGGACTAGGAAGTAATGATGCAGGTGCCAGTTTGGTATCACTTTTTGAGATATTTAAAGAACTAAACAAAAAGCCTCAAAACTATAATCTAATTTTTCTGGCATCTTGTGAAGAAGAAATCTCTGGAAAAAACGGGATATCCAGTGTCCTTCCTCTTTTTCCGACAATTAATCTAGCATTAGTCGGTGAACCTACGGCTATGCAACCTGCTATTGCTGAAAAAGGTTTAATGGTATTGGATGTAACAACTTACGGTAAAGCAGGTCATGCTGCACGAAATGAAGGAGAAAATGCTATCTATAAAGCGATTCCAGATTTAGAATGGTTCAGAGATTATAAATTTGAGAAAGAATCACCTCTATTGGGCGCTGTAAAGATGACAGTCACTCAACTTAATGCTGGCATTCAGCACAATATAACACCTGATCGTTGTACTTTTATAGTCGATGTCCGCAGTAATGAGTGCTATTCTAATGAAGAAATTTTTGAGATTATTCATTCATCTGTAAAAAGTGAAGTTACTGCTCGTTCTTTTCGCTTAAATTCATCTCGTATTGAATTAAATCACCCCTTCATGAAAAAAGCTCTGGCTTTTGGACGGACCCCATTCGGATCTCCTACCCTTTCGGACCAAGCACTTATGAAATGTACTTCTCTAAAAATGGGACCCGGAGAATCTGCCAGATCTCATACGGCAAACGAATATATAGAAAAAGAAGAAATTCGTCAGGCAATTACTTTATATTTGGATATATTAGATGGCCTTTCTATCTAATATAAGAATCATCTTCCTAACCATATCTCAGGATTTAGTTTAGAAATTTCTTTGCGGAGCTGAAAATGCAAAATTGCATTTCCTGAGGAATCCGTATGTATATTTCCTATAACCTGTCGTGTATTAACATGTGTACCTTTACGAACGAAAACAGATGAAAGATTACAATAAACCGACATATAACTTCCATGACGAATTATAACATTATTTAGTCCGGCAAATTGAAAAACAGCTGAAACTTCTCCATTAAAGATAGCTCGAGCTTGTGCTCCTGCCTTTCCTTTAATATCAATGCCCTTATTATCCAATTTTACATTGGATAATCCTGCTACGTTATATTGGCCATAATGACTGACTATTACATAAGAACCGGTTATAGGCATAGGTAAAGAACCTCTATTCTGTTCAAAAATATTCGAAAGTTTTCTATCTTCACTATCAACGGTATAAGTTTCCATTGGAGTTCCTTCTTTCTTTAATGCAGAAGAAACTCTTGTTCTATTATTCGAACTTTTATTGTTGTTTGAACTATTTTCTGTTTCTTTTGCAGTAGCTGCTAATGCTGCTTTTCTGCGAGCTTCCGCCTCCAAACGAGCTTTTTCCCTTCTCCTTGCCTCTTCTTCTGCTCTTCGCTTAGCAGCCGCAATTTCTATTGCAATCAATTTATCAATCCGCGCATTTAAAGCAGTGGCTTCTTTACGTCGTTTGGAAATTTCACTTTGAATGCCTCGTTGTTTCTTCTTCAAATTATTTAACAAAGCTTGTTGCTCTTTTTCTTGTGATTCTAATTTTATTTGGGCTTGTTGATGTTGCTTTAATAGAGAACCCTTTTCGTTCAATACCATTTTCATTTCATTGCGTTTATTCATAATCTGCAATTCCCTCTGCCTAATTTCTTCACCTTGAGCTCTTTGATATGTTGCATATTCACTCACATAACGCATTCTTCTATATATCTTTGTCAAAGAATTGGCTGAAAAAATAAAAATTAGCTTTTTTTGAATAGAACGATGACTATACATATATTTTACAGAAGATTTATATTTCGCTTTTCGGTCTTCCAAGTCCGCTTGTAACGAAACTATCTGACTCTGTAAAGAACCCATATCCTTATCTAAGGATTTCATATCATTATCAATAGAAACAATATAATTTTTCCTTTCGTTAATTTGTCCGGATATAAGAGCTAGATTACCTAATTGACTTTTTACATCCTTTTTTGTCGAACGCAAAAGAGATTCTTGCTGCTGAATTTTCTTTTGAAGTTGTTCTCTTCTATTCTGCAGAGTTTTTATTTTCCGAGAGGTTTGCGCACTTAAAGGGCCACATAAACAAAGAGCCAAAATTAACGACAAAAAATAACGCATCATAATGACATCAAACGTTTTAATAAAACTTCAGGCGCCACCTCTTTATATCTTTTGGGTATAGAAGTCCGAGTGTCCCAATCCGAATCATAATTCATATGATAAAAACGAAAATCGACAGATGTTCGCTTTTTTATCCCATCTACCTGAACACCCATATATGTAGGAAAATCCTTACCAGCAAATTTATTGAATTCACCGTACTTCCAGTGTAAGGTATATTTATTATCCAGATCCGAGATATTGGTTTCTTGAATCAAACCGGAAACTATAGACGTAAGAAATTGATATGTCAATTCTTTGGAATCCTTCACCTTTATTACAGCTAATTGATCATCATTTTTTTGAATATCCAAATCATCATTCATCACTTTCTTTCCAGGAACAAAAACTTCATTCCAGAATAAAGACTGTAATACATCAAAATCTAAATTTGTATCTTTCAAAAATGATACTTTAGAATAAGGAACATAAGTATATTGATTATTTATTCTATCTAAAATCAGGACTTTGTCTTTTGTAAATTCAAGACGACCACCTTCTACAATACCAAAACCGACTAATGCCAACTGAATAACATCATCTCTTTTCATCTTCAGATTTCCACCCACAGATATTTTCTGGTTACCATAATTTAAAGTCATCTTCATTTTTGCAGTTATAGTCGGAACAGTCACTGCATTTGACTCTACATTTTCCAAAAATTTAGCCTTATCAAAAGTATTCTCCGCTTCTACGGGCACTGTTTTCATTGGAACAGCAACCTGTGAAGTTTTACAAGATGACAAGGTAAATAAGAACAAACCACCTAAACAAAAATAACGAGCAAACTTTTTCATAACTTTCTTAATCCGTTATATATTCTTTTTTTGCAATCTTCTTCTTCAACGTTTTTGATTCATTTTCCATAGAATCAGCCTGCTTCCAATATTTTAGAGCAGCTTCCTTATCGCCGTTCATATAAGAGATATCGCCACAATGTTCTATAATAACCGAACTTTTATCCCCTCCGTTTTTCATAGCTTGCTCTATATAGATAAGGGCTTCTGGATATCTTTTTTTTTCAAACAAAATCCAAGCATAAGTATCTAAATAAGTACTATTCTGAGGTTCAGCTTTTATTGTTTTGTAACTCATTTCCTCAGCTTTATCAAGATTTTTACGATCAACGGACAAATAATATGCATAGTTATTGAGGGAACCTATATTGTCTGGATTATAAACAAGTGAAGAATCATAAGCTGCATAGGCTTCATCATTCATATCTTTAGTATGATAAATATCACCCATGATCGAATAAAAGTCCGAAATAATTTTTTTATCACTTTTTTCATTGAATTGTCCGGTACCTTTCTTTAAAACATTTAAAGCCTCATCTTTTTTATCCGTCTGATAATATGCTACACCCAGATAATAATAAAATTCCATTGATTCTGGATTGTATTCTAATGCAGGTTTACAAATCTCAATTACAGCATCATAATCTTCTTTTTTTACTGCATAACTAAGCAATTGTAATCTAGCTACCGAATTATCCGGTTCAATAGATAATATCCTATTTAAAACAGGTTTTACCCTTTCCTCCGGCATGTTTTTAGTAATCATATATTGAGCACAAAGCATACCCATATCTGCATTATCTTGTGACTGCTTTAAAATCTTATCAAAAAGATTTAAGATTTCAGTGCTATCCTTCTTTCCCTGCTCATTCTCTACGATTATACGTCGCATCAAATTTAATCGGGTCTCCGTATTTAATTGCTCATTCAGTAAAACTTTCTCTCGTTCAGCTTTATAAAGAGAATCTTGTCCCATTTTATTATAATAAGTAGCCATGGATAATTGCGCAAAAGCGTTTTCAGGTTCTTTTTCCAATACCTGTTGGTAAACATCATAAGCGTCTTTATTCCTCCCATCATTCAAATAGGCATCTCCCAACATAACTTTATAACGTAAGTCATTAGGATATTCCAAAGATAAATTTTCTACTTCCTTATATGCTTTTTCCTTTTGCCCCATTGTAAGATACTGACGAAATTTCTCCATACTTATCTGTTCAGACTTGCCTTCAAGAGTTTCCAAACGATTCAAAGAACTGATTACATTTGCGTGATCATCATTTTTGTTATAAAGGTCTGTGAGTAACATCAAAATATCACTACGATCGGGATATTTTTTCACCATTTCCTCATACAAAGAAATAGCTTTCTGATAATCTTCACTATCTTCATAAAGAGCAGCCAAAGTTTGCTTATACCAGAAATTATCAGGATCCAACAAAACAGCTTTTTCCAAATATTTACTGCTTATATCTTTTTGTTCTAACATCAAGTAAAACTGGGAAATCTCATATAAAGCAGAAGAAGCATAAGGATTTATCTGCAGACAATGATTATATAAATCCATGGCAGCCGTCCAATCGCCTTTTTCTTTCATACGCACAGCCTCCAAAAAATAATAATCATATTTCCTTTGCTGATCAGCTGTCAGTTCTACTTTTTTTTCGGCAATATCGGTCCTTTTTACGAAGCCTACTCCTCTATGTATAGAACCACATCCAACTAAAAACAACGTTCCTATTATCAAATATCCCTTCACATTAACCTTCATGGGTGTTTTATTTTTATTATCAAATCTTTCCTGTGTGTCCAAAGCCTCCTTCACCACGTTCTGTACTATCCAAACTTTCTGCTTCTTCCCATTCCGCCTGTTCATGACGCGCTATCACCATCTGTGCTATACGTTCCCCATCTTCTATGATAAACTTCTCAGAAGATAGATTAATTAAAATAATACAAATCTCACCTCTGTAATCCGCATCTATGGTACCCGGAGAATTTAATACCGTAATTCCCTTTTTGAGAGCTAAACCACTACGTGGCCTGATTTGAGCCTCATAACCTATAGGCAATGCCATAAATAGACCTGTAGGAATCAAACATCTCTGCAAAGGTTCCATTATCACAGGTTCATCCAAATTCGCCCGAAGATCCATTCCTGCCGATTGTTCCGTAGCATAAGTCGGCACAGTGTGTTTGGAACGGTTGATTAGTTTTACTTTCATTTACATTCAATTAGATTAGCTGCAAATTTAGTCATTTCACACAAAATTAATCTATTTTTTCAGAAAAATAAGCTATTGTTTGGTACAATTACATTACTTTTGCATTGAATAAAGCTTATGATGATGAATTGGAAGCAATTAATTTCCAACAAGAGATTTGGGCTGGAAGAACTACACGAAAAGAAAAAAGACGACCGCTCGGAGTTTCAGAGGGACTATGACAGACTTATTTTCTCTGCTCCCTTCAGACGTTTGCAAAACAAAACTCAAGTATTTCCTTTACCGGGAAGTGTCTTTGTCCATAATCGTCTTACACACAGTCTAGAAGTTTCTTGTGTAGGTCGTTCTCTAGGAAATGAAGTTGCCAAGCAACTTCTATCTATCTACCCGGAACTGCAAAACACCAATATTAGTGAAATAGGAGCGATTGTCTCTGCTGCTTGTCTAGCGCATGATATGGGGAATCCACCTTTTGGGCATTCAGGTGAAAGGGCTATTTCCACATTCTTTTCAGAAGGAGACGGATACTCCCTTCATGAACGATTAACGCTGGAAGAATGGGAAGATATTATTCATTTTGAAGGCAATGCAAATGCATTCAGGCTCCTCACTCATCAATTCAACGGAAGAAGGAAAGGCGGATTCGTACTAACTTATTCTACACTTGCTTCTATTGTAAAATACCCTTATTCATCTCTTTATGCCGGCAACAAATCCAAATTCGGTTTCTTCTTGACCGAAGCGGATGATTACCGAAAGATTGCGGATGAGTTAGGAATCATTCGCCTAAGCCACCCAGGACAAGCCTTAAAATATGTACGTCACCCTTTGGTTTATCTTGTTGAAGCAGCCGATGATATTTGTTATCAACTTATGGATATAGAAGATGCTTTTAAACTCAAAATACTCACTCTTGACGAGACAATAAATTTAATGATGAAATTTATTCCGGAAGAAAAAATATCTCATATTCATGAAATTTTTAAATTGGTAAATGACCAAAATGAGCAAATAGCTTATTTACGGTCTAATGTCATTGGCCGTCTTATTAATGAATGCGTTAAAGTTTTTGTAGATAATGAAGAAAAAATACTGTCGGGAACGTTCGAAGGCTCTTTAATTAAGAATCTATCCGAACAACCTCGAATAGCCTATCATGAATGTGAAATGTTATCATTTAAACGTATTTACAAAAGCAAAGATGTATGTGACATTGAATTAGCCGGATTTCGCATTATCAGTACACTTATCAAATTAATGATACAAGCTGTCATTTATCCCGATAAAGCCTATTCCCAACTTCTCATTAGTCGGGTTTCTGAGCAATATGACATGTCATCCCCTTCTCTTTATGGTAAAATCCAAGCTGTACTCGATTATATAAGCGGCATGACGGACATTTATGCTCTTGATCTATATCGTAAAATAAATGGAAATAGTCTTCCGGCTGTTTAATCATTCATCCTTATAAATTAAATTATTGGCTCCGGAAGTCAATCTCATGGCATCAGGATTTTTCTTTACAAAGGACTCAATATGACGGATTCTCTTCTCTTCCAATATTTCATCTACAGCAATCAAAATCCCTGTTTCTTCCACATCTCCAAAACCATAATTAATGGCCGTTCCAAACATTTTCATTGTAGGAGATAAACTCATATATGCATTCACTAACGGAGGAATATTATATCCTAATTTCCGCACTTTCGTATTCAATATCTTATAATCTTCTTTAAAAGAATCATACTTAAAAAGCTTGGCAAGCTCTTCCGGATCACTTTCAATCTTCAACGGTTTTACAGGAGTGATCAAATTGTCTTTATCACCAAAATGTTTATTCAAAAAATACAAAATCATATCACGACCCTGCCTATGAAAAGAAGGATACATAGTCATTTTCCCAAAAAAATACTTCACACTTGGCATAATGACAGTTAAAGCCCCCAAGCCATCCCATAAATTATCTAAA
The DNA here is from genome assembly GCA_964555225.1 of uncultured Bacteroides sp. Taxonomy (GTDB): domain Bacteria; phylum Bacteroidota; class Bacteroidia; order Bacteroidales; family Bacteroidaceae; genus Phocaeicola_A. Next base: position 4,269 of record CAZKSK010000005.1, on the reverse strand, counting down.
GCAAACAAGCCTTTTGAACCGGCACGTGTAGATTGGTACTCCAAAGTTACAAAAGAACGACCAAGCTCAATTGTAGTGGGTAAATAATCCTTCATAAACCTTTCAGAAAAGTTGAACATATGAGCCGTTGCCAACACAGGATGACCTTTCTCGTCTTTTCGTACATCTGTTCCTAAAATATATCTATAGCCTCCTAAAATTTCTTCAGCTTCAGGATTCCATACAATCAATTGTTTATAAGGATTTTCCATTGTATCGTATTCATCCAAATCCATAGATTTTCCCGTACCTCCCCCAGCTGCTCTAAAAGCAATTTCACGTAAACGTCCTATTTCTTTCACCACATTCGGTGAATCTTGCCAAGTCACAATGTATATTTCATTATGACTCTTATTTGTAACGCGAAGTCGTCTTTCATCTGTTAATTCCGATTTAAGAATTTCTTTATCTATTGGCGCTATAATATCTTCCATAGTGTTTTTTCTTAAAGTTCATATACTATTTCTTTCACATATTCAGCCCATTGGGCGGGAGTTTTCGATTTATCAAACGTTTGCCAGGGAATAGGTTTCCCAATTGAAATATTAAAAGTCTTATGTTTATTCTTAAACATTTCATCTACAAGATACAGCATAGCAACATTGAATTTCAGTCCCAAAAGCTTACAAATATTTGCCAAATTGTAAAAGGAATTAGAATTTCTTCCTTCAAAATGAATAGGAACCACATCACGTTGATGTTCCACACTTTTAGTTATAAATGTTTTTTTCCATGGTAAGTCTTTTATGACGCCATTTTGTCTCCTCGAACAAAGTCCAGCAGGAAACATAATAATATGATTCTCGGATGCAAAAGCAACCTCAACCATTCGAGGAAAATCTTTCGACTGCGACCCCGTTTTATTTATCGGAATAAATAAAGGAGCCAATTCTTTGAGGTTCATCAACAAATCATTGACTAAATATTTTATTTCCCCTTCATATTTTGTACCGAGTATATAACCAAGAGCCACACCATCCTGTCCACCAAGTGGATGATTACTTACAAATGTACACCATTTCTTCTCAGGAAGATTTTCCAATCCATGAACTTTCAATGCCATATCCAAGAATTCAACGGAATCCTTTAAAAAAGGCACACCCACTTTCCCTGCGGTTGTTTTTAAATATACATTCAGCTCATCTTGATGCAGGATTTTCTTCAAATAATTTACAATAAAGCGAGGAACATATTTAGCCTTATTCCCTGCTTTAGACTGAAGAATTTGATCTACATTCAGCGACGTTGAAGAATTATCTACCATTTTATATTTCAAAGTAACAAATGCAAAAATAACTTATCTTTTTTATATTTTGTCACAAAAAGGAAAGAAAAATGGTATAAACTTGAATATTTAGGATTTTTAGTGAATAATAAATAACAGACTGATATCCTTTATGACTTCAAACGTATAACGTTTATATATTAGGAAACTATCTTATTATCCTTTGCATCCTTTTTTTATCCAAACAAAAAACCTGCTATTCTCATTAAATACAGACTAATTATTGTTTTCATCTTTTTTATCTTAAATAATTTGTACCCTCTGTAGGAACGAATGATACTACACTACGACATCTGCATCGATTATTAAGAAAAGGACTCTTAGTAAACAAAAATGCCTGGCAAAACCCCATATATGAGACTGAACTAGGATATTACGAAAGAAAAATAAAAGTAGAAAAATTTAACTTGAAAAGACTCTTTATAAATAAAAATGCTAAGAAAAACATCTTTCAACAGGTTGTTTATAACTTATTTAAATATTTTTGTAAAAAAGTGGGGAATTGTGGGGGAAAATACATATCTTTACACCCAATGTATTAAAAGGTATATAAACGATGAGATTTTTAGGCAATTTCGGAGCTAAAATAGACGCAAAGGGGCGAGCATTCCTCCCTGCTGCTTTCAGAAAAGTACTGCAGACTCATTCTGAAAGTGATCTCATTTTGCGTAAAGATATATACCAGAAATGTCTCGTTCTTTATCCGGAAAGCGTTTGGAACGAGATGAGTGACACCCTTCGCAACAAACTTGACAGATGGAATCCGATACATCAGAGTCTATTTCGCCAATTCGTCGCTAATGTAGAAATAGTAACTCTCGATGCAAATGGAAGATTACTTATTTCAAAACGTTTTTTAAATACTGTAAACATACAGCAGGAGGTAAGCTTCATCGGAATAGACAATATTATTGAAATTTGGGGGGTGGAAGAACTGAACAAATCCATGATGGATGTAGAAGAATTCAGCACTACATTTGAGTCCACGATGAAAAAGAACAATCATGAAAGCTGTGATACACTATGAATCAGGTAAATACAATATATCACACTCCAGTACTTCTAAATGAAAGTATCAAGGGATTGAATATTCGCCCTGATGGAATTTATGTCGATGTAACCTTTGGAGGAGGCGGTCATTCCAAAGCTCTATTAAAACAACTTGGACCTAATGGCAGACTTTACGGTTTCGATCAGGATGAAGATGCAGAAAAAAATATTGTAAACGACAAACGCTTTACATTTGTTCGCAGCAATTTCAGATACATTTCCAATTTCATGCGTTATTATGGCGTAGAAAAAGTAGATGGGATTCTAGCTGATCTAGGCGTTTCGTCGCATCTTTTCGATGATTCGGAAAGAGGTTTCTCGTTTCGTTTCAATGGCACACTAGATATGAGAATGAACAAAAAAGCCGAACTGAATGCTGCTGACGTAATAAATAACTATACGGAAGAACGATTGGCTGATATCTTTTATCTTTACGGAGAGCTTAAAAATAGCCGAAAATTATCATCGGTTATCATTAAGGCTAGAAGTAAACAACAAATCTATACGATAGGAGAATTCCTCGAAATAATTAAACCCCTTATAGGAAAAGAGCGCGAAAAGAAAGACTTAGCCAAAATATTTCAAGCCATCCGTATTGAAGTAAATCATGAAATGGATGCTTTGAAGGAAATGCTAGACAGTACAATCCGATTGCTCGCTCCGCAAGGAAGATTAGTTGTGATAACCTATCACTCTTTGGAGGATAGAATAGTAAAAAATATTATGAAGAGCGGTGCAGCAGACGGAAGAATCAAACAGGATTTCTTTGGAAACATACAATCGCCTTATCAAATAATTAACAATAAAGTAATTACTCCCACTGATGAAGAAATAGAACAAAATCCTCGCGCCCGCAGTGCCAAATTAAGGATTGCCGAAAAGAAAGGAGATTGATTATGAACGAGACAAAAGAAGAACATAACGAAAAAGAAATTAAACAGAATACTGTCGTTCAAGAAAGCAAAACGGAGAACAATTTACAAGAAGAGCAAGATCCTGTTTCAAAAAATTCGGCAGGATTGTCTCTGAAAACAATTTTAGGTGGAGACTTCCTCACAAGTGATTTTTTAAGAAGACAAGTTCCACTGCTTGTCCTTATTGTCATTTTTACTATTATTTATATAAGTAACAGATATTCCAGTCAACAAGAATTGATTGAAATTGATAATTTGAAAAAACATCTAGTCGACATAAAATATGATGCTCTGACACTTTCTTCCGAACTAACTGAGAAAACGCGTCAATCGCGTATAGAAGACTATGTAGCCAAAGAAGACTCTATAGATGCCGAAAAAGGTCCTATTATTGGAATAGCAACCAATCCACCTTACAAAATTAAGGAATAATATGAAAGGTGACTTCAACATAATGCGTCGTTTCTTTACCATTATTATCTTAATGGCATTCGTAGGCATTGCCGTTATTGTAAAGGCAGCCTTTGTTATGTTCGGAGAAAGACAATATTGGAAAGATGTATCCGAACGTTTCATTAAAGAGAATGTCATAGTCAAACCTAATCGGGGTAATATTCTTTCCGCTGACGGACAACTTATGGCAAGTAGCCTTCCTGAATATAAAATATACATGGATTTCAAAGCAGGAGGAAAAGAAAAAGACAGCCTTTTGATGGAAAATATGGATTCTATCTGTAAAGGTCTCCACAATATATTCCCTGATAAAAGTGTCTCCGAATTTAGAAACATCATTAGAAAAGGACGCAACAAAGGATCAAGAAATTGGGAACTTTATCCCAAACGCATATCTTATATTCAATATAAGGAAGTAAAAAAACTACCGGTATTTAATTTGAACAAATATAAAGGCGGATTTATTGATTTGGCATTCAACCAACGTAAAAAGCCATTTGGCTCATTAGCTATGAGAACATTAGGTGA